>DNOQ01000218.1:0-13143 GCA_003501665.1 Bacteroidales bacterium
ACCCTGAGATATGATCCCCAAACGGCTTCTCTTGAAAAGATCAGCGAGATGGTTATTCCCTATGGCGGACCCTGTTATATCTCCATTTCACCTGACAACGGATTCCTTTTCGTGGCTAATTATCCACGAGGATCAGTAGTTGTAGTAAGGCTTAATAAGGAAGGCATACCTGAAGCTGTTACGGACACAATCTTATATAATCCTGAAAAGCCGAATGCATCCCATGCTCACATGATATTAAGTGATCCTCAGGGGAAACACATCTATGTAACCGATCTTGGTCTTGACAGGGTGGTGATATACAATTTTGACAACAGGGAAGGGAAACTGATTCAGATTGAAAATGGTATTGTCCCGGTAGCTGAAGGGTCAGGTCCGCGTCATTTTTCATTCAGTGCCGACGGATCAAAAATGTATCTGATAAATGAACTGGGTTCAACGATGATGGCATTCAGCAATGAGAGGGGAAAGGGTTTAAGACTGTTGCAGACACTATCGACAAGGGGTTACAGTTCAGTTGAAAGGAATTATTGTGCCGATGTGCATATCGGGGAAAGTGGTAAATACATATATGGGTCAAACAGGGGGGAAAACTCAATTGTGGTTTATAAAATAGCAGCTGACGGGACGTTAAGTCTTGCAGGACACAATACATGCGGAGGCGACTGGCCCAGGAATTTTGTAATAGATCCTTCGGGCGAATTCCTTCTTGCCGGCAATCAGAGATCCGATAATATAGCTGTATTCAGAATAAACAGTAAAACAGGTTTACCGGAAGGTCCCGTTAACAGTATAAACATGAAAGCCCCGGCATGCCTGAAATTTATTCCGTGAGTATTATTCAGCCGGTTTTGTGCCGGAAATTAAAGTCTTTTCGAGCCACGAATAAGTTCTTTCCCGCATTTCGCCGGAAAATCTGTTATAATCATCAGGAATAAACAATTCCATTTTATCTGAGACTCCATAAAGGTTGTAAATTTTACTTGCTTCATTATAGCAGCAAACTACATCTTCAATTATGGCGTCTTTGTCCATTGAGGGAGCAATTACCAGGAGAGGGCGTGGAGCTATACAGCCCAATATTTCATGATAATCATAGGGTATGCGGTTTTCATTCCCGGCAAAGAATCCGAGTCGGGGAATCAGTCCGTGCAGATGTGAAAATGCTTTGATACCTTCTGTTCCTTTATCTGAAGTATTCGTTCGCATTGGTGTAAATCCTGCAATTGCAGCAATACCCGCTATTCTGTCATCCATTGCAGCAGAATACAGGCCTACGTTAGCACCAAGGGAATAACCGACGATAAATATCTTTGTTTCATCTATAAAATCGAGATTTGCGAGTGCATCAACTGCGCTCCGCACATCAGTTGTCATTTTGCCCATTTTTGACCAGTGAGGATAGCGGTCATAAAATCGGGTTCCTTCTTCAATACGGTTACCGAAACCTATCATATCGTATGTAAAAATGGCACATCCCTTTTCAACAACCGTCCTTATAATCTGTTCAATCTGGTGGTATGAATTGAATCCCTTGGAATAATCGTATTCATGAAGATAAATAATTACTGGCAGGTCAGGGTTATAAGGTTTACCTTTCTCATCAGCCGGGTAATAGAGGTAACCAAAGAGTTGATCCCCGAATCCGTTATATGGTGTTATTGCCATAAGACCCATTGAGGCGGTCGGCCGTGGACGTTCCAGAAACGTTCCGAAAGTAGTTTCACCCCGGCCTCCCTTTTCAAGACTTAATGGTCCCGGATTATATACCCCGGGCGGTTCATCTCCCAGTGCCCATTGAAGGGTATTGAGAATATCAGATTTTTTGTTTTCCCATGAGCTGATATCATTAATGGGTCTATTCCCGGCAGAAGTAAGGAGATCATCTGGTTTTTTAAGCGGATATTTACCGGCGTTTATCTTTTCTCCGCTGAGTTTGCACCAGTCATCAAAAGAGTACTTAAAGAATAGTTTATTTTCCGGTTTATGGTTACTTCTTTTAAAGATATAATCAAAAAAGTCAATATAATCTTCCATATCGCGTGCGGATACACTGTGAAGTCCATAGCGCGACCTGATGGCCAGATTGTTAGCGGCTCCAAGGAAATCATAAACTTTTTTTGCCGCATGATAAGCCTGTTCTATACCCCATGGGTTGCTCGCTCCTTCGTTAATTGCAGTACTGAGCATCAGGCCTCTTGGTGCAATAAGAGCCATAAACAGGTTTTGATCGACAGGCAGTTTGTTTTCCCTTCCTATGAAAAATCTTAAGCGGGGGTGAAGCCATGCAGGTTGTGCACAGGCTAACAGGGCTATATCTTCTATATCATAATTCTGGGAGCAAAAACGCCAGGGGACTTCTGCTCCTGTACCTCCGCTGCTTGGTATACAGGCTGTTATCCGTTCATCAAATGCTGCAGCCATAAGAGATAGCTTGCCATTTCTTGAGTGACCTGTAATTCCGATTTTACCTTTGTCGACCTCGGGAAGTGTATAAAGGTAATCTATTGCCCTGTATGCTCCGAATGCTCTCCTCATGAGTCTGGTAAAGTCATATTGTCCGGCCCAGATCTCGGAATATTTTTCAGTGTCATCTCTTGCATCCGCGCCGGCATAAACACAACCTATATAGCCACGCCTGACAGCAATTTGAGCCCATTCACGGTGATTCCACTGGGTCAGGAAAACAGGGAAAGGCCCTTTTCCGGGTGGTATCATAAGCTCGATCGTCAGATTTGCCCTGTTTTCGGGTCCGAATATCAATTCAACCAATCTGATTGTAGTCTCTCCGTTTTTTTTCTCACTTAGTACTCTGGCCTGAAGATTATCAGGTTCAGGGGGATATGTGCCAGTAATATAATATTCAAGTTGTTTTTTCATCCACCCGCGTTTCTCTTTCCATTGTGCCATTGTTTTTACCAGGATATTTCTGCCACCCTCGTCGATAATAAGAGGATCGGGAAGGAAAGGAATTGAAGGCATTATATCGAAATCGGGAGGCAGTTCCCCGGTTCTTCCAAGCCAGTCGGCAAAGGTTTCATCAAGAAAAGACACATGGCCGTTTGCAGTGCGATCAGGGGGCAACAGACTTACAATCTTTTCAAGTGCTGCTTTTTGTTTTATACTATCCAGGACTGCAGGAGCTCCATTAAATGAATGTGATTTTGGTTCTTTGTCTCTACACGATTCAAAAAATAGAAGAAGTGAGGCAGCAAGGATAAATAGCTTTAATGCGGGTAGGATTTGCTTATTCATAGGGATTTTTTTGTTCCTGGATGTTATTTATACTATTTTCTGGAATGCAGGGATTTTTAGAAAAAAGTGCAGCCGGATTTAGTGGCTGCACTTTAAAGATATAATATTAAGGTATTGTCTCAAGCGGGGGTACGTTATTTTCATATCCGTCGTAACCATAATTCTGATTGATAACCCCCATAGTATTGGCAGTAATTACACTCTGGGGAATGGGCCAAAGCATATGCTTCGGCGACATATTTGCGGTATTGTCCCAGAACCTGTACTTTGGGTCCTTATAGAAAGGATTGTATTTCATTACCCTGTCGTAGTACCAGTTTTTAGCACTTATTGTGGATAAACTATACCCATCAAGGTTAAGTTTGGCGAAGATAAATGAGGCTCTTACCATTTCTGAATGGCGGGGTTCCTCGGTATATAATTCCTTAACACGTTCCGTAAAAATGTAATCGATGGTAGCGTCTGCAGCCGTTATCAGTGGGGCATGTGCACGTTCCCTTACAACATTAATATCGGCAGCTGCCAGATCGAACTGGCCTTTCCAGAAATATGCCTCAGCCCTGAGCAGATAGGTTTCAGCAAGCCTGAATGTATACCAGTCCCCCTGCCCTCCGTGAGGCTGGTGATAGTTGGGTGTGGGAGTATAGGTTTTGTATTGAGGCCACGGATACCATGTATCTGTTGTATCAGCAAGACTTTTATAATATAATTTAGTGAGGGGTTCACCAAAATTTGGAGATCCTGGTCTTACGGTAATAATTTCAGCTGTCTCTTTTCCCATTTCTATCCAGTTATTTGGAGCTCTGCGCATGTCGGGAGTATTTTCCCAGGTATAGCCGGCCTCATTCCACATCCAGTAGTGCCAGAAGTCGTTTGTTCTGACATCACCATTACCGATTCCCAGTGTATCCCCGGGGATTGTCTGCCAGTTACATGCACGGTTACCAGTTACATCGAGCACTTTCCAGTATGAGGGAGTGTAAAGCCTCATGGAATAGGTTCCCGGATTACTCCACCATGTCTCCGTTGGTGCCTCAGGCCTGTCGACTGTTGCATAAATAGTCTCCTTATTAACGGACAGATTTTTATTCTGGTAACGATGAAGGTCCCACATAACATTGTGCCATTTTTTTGCTGCATCGACACCGAACCTCTGTTTCATAAGAGCATAGGGTCCGTTAATGACAGCTGTGGTTGCATTAATTGCTTTATCGAATTCACAGTTTGCCAGGTATACTTTAGCCAGCAAGTGATTTGCAGCACCTTTAGTGACATTACCTAGGGCAGCCGGGGTGACCGGAAGCCATTGTACTGCAAATTCAAGATCCTGCTGGATCTTTGCAAGTATAGCCCACCTGGTTGTTGAATTGTAATCGAGTTTTGCTCCTGTTAATTCCTCCCCCACCCATGGAATATCTCCATAAGTGTGAACCAGTCTGTAATACCAGTAAGCCCTGAACCAGAAAGCCTCAGATAAAATCCTGTTTCTGATACTTTCATTTGCCCAGGTGATATTATCTATTCTGGAGATAATTGTATTGGCATTTTTTATATAACCGTATGTATTACTGAATATTGTAAGTACAAGGGGTACTTGCTGGACAAGGCTCGGAGTGTTTTGATTAAAATTACTCTGACGTAAAGGTACGGCAACGTCGGTGTACATCACATCAACAGCAATTGGATTCATATACCCGTGATTTTCAGCATTCATCTCTTTCCTGCATCTGATCAGACCTGATTCAAAGCCGGCCTCATCGACATATACGTTCTCAGGGGCAAAGAATGAAAGTGGATCGGGTTTTAACCATTCATCTGAGCACGAAACAAGTATCAGGATGAATAATGTTAAAGCGGATATTATTTTGTTTATTTTCATATTCTTAACTGTTAATTGTTATAATTTAACATATTTACAATGACAGGTTTATTCCAAGTGTAAAGGTTCGCGGCATGGGGGTCATTCCGGATTCAGGATCCCATCCGGGCCATTTTGTAAATGTGGCAAGATTACGTATGGATCCGAAGACCTGAAGAGTGTTCAGTTTGATACTTTTTGCCAGGTCCTGAGGGAGGTTATATGTTATTGATATATCCTGAACTCTCAGAAAAGAGCTGGGTTTATAGATCATCAGGCCACCGCCAAATACTGACCTTATACAATTTAGTCGGGCGTATTCATCATTTGGCCTGTCAGCAGTCCAGTAGGGTACCGGTCCCACATTTCTGTTCCACCTGTCATTTGATTCATATCCGCTGTTGAGGGCAACACTATACTCCCGGATGTGGCCAAGGTCTGCCCGTAAAAAAATTGAAGCGGTGAAATTCTTAAGGAAACTTACATCATTTCTGAGGCCAAAACGGAATCTGGGATCTTCATAACCAATGAACTTCTTATCCTGTACATTCACATATTTACCATCTTTATTGGCATCAACTGCTTTGAAATCACCCGGTAAAAGACTATACACAGCTGCTTCATCAGCTTCGTTAAGCTGCCATATCCCAACGATATCATAATCCCATACAATATCAATGGCCTCACCGGGGAACCACAGGTTAGTAAAATCAGGAAGTTCTCCCTCTCTTTCCTGGTTAAGTAATGTATAAGTACCCATATCTCCGAACAGTTTCTTTATTTTATTTCTGTTAAGAGAGAAAACCAGATTTGATTTCCAGGTAAGATCTGACCGGCTGATATTAATTGTATTAATAGTCATTTCGAGTCCTTTATTACCCAGTTCTCCGAGGTTGGCCATAATGCTTGTAAATCCTGTCACTCTTGGGAGTACACGGTTCATAAGGAGGTCGGTTGTTGTCATATCATAATAATCGGCCGAAAGATCGATGCGTCCTTTTAATAAGGCAATGTCCACACCGAAATTCATTGATGCTGTCCTTTCCCATCTCAGACCGGAATTAGCGAGTGTTGAGTTATAAACACCGACGCGTGTACTTGTTCCATCATACCAGAGGCTGGAACCTGTATTAGCCAGGGCCGAATAAATACCGATATCTCTGTTTCCGTTAGCTCCCCATGAAAATCTTACTTTCATTCTGTTAATAAGACCGACATTGAAAAAATTCTCATCCGATACAACCCATGCGAGGGCGAAAGCCGGGAAAGTTGCCCGCGGGTTCTCCTGTCCGAAAGCTGAATAACCATCCCGTCTTATAGAGGCTGTTAATAAATATCTTCCGAGTAATGTATAATTCAAGCGGGCCATAAGTGCATCTCCGGTGCTTCTTGTATCGTTGACTGTAATACCCGGTGAATCGCCAAACTGTAAACCGTGATAGGACAGATTCTGATTTGGTTTGAAATTTTTGTTAGTCATTGTGCTTGACCAGTATTGATTCTCTTCGATATTAGCCAGCAGTGTCAGATCAAAATTATGAATGCCAAATTCTCTTTTCCAGGTTAACAGGTTGTCAATCATCCAGTTCATTGTGGAAGACTCTCTTCTTTCACCTGATGGTGTCTCAGTGGATAAGCCGCCAAGTTTTTCGCTTATGTTAGTGAAACTGCCATATTTATATGACGCATAGCGTGGCTGGAAAGATATCCTGAAATTAAATCCGTATGGAAGCCTGATATTTGCAAACATGTTAGTAAATAAACTGTTTGTCTTGTTAAGTCTGTCAGTTCTGTAATAGTCCAGAAGAGGATTATCAGAATGTCCATGGGGGTATCGTTTAAGGTTCCCGTTGGCGTCCCACATTTCTCCGTACGGGCTATTGACATAAAAACTGAGGCTTGCCGGAACTGAACTTTCATCCCTGTCGGAGAATTGGGCGTTAAGCCCGATGGATAACCAGTTAGTTACATTATAATCAGCATTAATACGTGAACGAACTGTCGAAAACTGGTCTCCTACCCGTATACCTTCATTGTTTGCATATCCCAGCGACCAGTAATAGGTGGCTCTCTCTGTTCCTCCCGAGAGGCTGAGATCATAATCCTGCTGTATGCCTTTGCGGAATACATAGTCGAACATATCCATTGTTTCACCTTCGAGATAATTTGCCTGTTCTTCGGGGTAGAATCTCAGCCGTGCCATCCATTCCTGAATATTATCTTCTACCGGCGATGCGCTCAAAGCCCGCCATTGCTCTATTGTGATGCCGGCCGGCAGTTCGTTGGGATGGGTATAAAAATTATAATTTATGTTTGGGAACATCTGTCTGAAGTAATCCTGACGAAATTGAATATACTCTTCAGGTCCAAGTCCTCTGCGTTCATTATTTACTTCGGTAAGCCCTATTTTTGTGGAAAAACTGATTGTGGGTTTTCCCATTTTACCACGGGTGGTTGTTATCAGAACCACTCCGGCAGCTGCTTTGGCGCCAAAAACTGCCGCGGAACTTGCATCCTTAAGTATATCGACTGATGCTATATCATTTGGATTTATATCCCTCAGGGTTCCGGTATATATAACACCATCCAGGACAATGAGAGGATCTGTTCCGGCTGAAAGTGATTTAGGTCCTCTTATTTCAAGAGAAGCTCCGCTTCCCGAAGCAGATGTTCCCTGGGTGGCATTAAACCCCGCAATTGTACCTGTAAGCATATCAGTGAATTGTACCATTTGCTGGGTCTTGTAATTATCTGCTCTTACACTCACCACCGATCCGGTCAGATCACTCTTCTTTGCCGTCCCATACCCAATTACAACAACTTCCTCAAGCCGGAGAACATCGGTTTCAAGTGTAATGTCTATTTCCCTTAAAGTTCCAATGGGAACTTCCCTGGTTATATACCCTATAAATGAAAATGCAAGGATGCTTCTTTCATTTGGAACGGAAATTACATAATCACCATTGATACCGGTAAGGGTACCGGTTGTGGTTCCTTTGACAACCACAGTAACACCAGCCAGCGGCTGACCCGACTGTGAATCTGTTGCTTTCCCTTTAATTTCTATCTGCCCGATGGAACTTACCGGCAGTAAAATAAAAAAGCAGAATATAACAATTTTGTCTATTCTGCTAAAAGAATAGTTTTTTCTCATAAAACTGGATTTAAGTTATTAATAGATCGAGATAAAAATAGCAAATATTTTAAAAAGTAAGAGATGTGGTTAAATCTGGCAATGTTAATTAATAATTTCCGAAATGATAAATTCAATGATTTCGAAAGATGCATATACAGAACCATCTGGTTTTATATCGGATTTATATTTTACAATAAAATAACGTGGTGAGCGGTTGATATTTTAATATTTTGTATAATTAAAACCTGAAAGACTGAAAACCCATTCCCATGAACAGACCTATTTTGATTAAAAATCTGCAGGCCTTCACGGGGCAGATCCCGGATGTGTTGATAATAGGCGGGGGAGCCACGGGACTCGGGATCGCTGTTGATGCTATAACAAGAGGGTATAAAACTGTTCTGCTTGAAAAATCAGATTTTGCCAAAGGGACTTCATCACGGAGCACAAAACTTGTACATGGCGGGGTGAGATACCTTGCACAGGGTGATATCTTTCTTGTGACAGAAGCCCTTCATGAGAGGGGAATTATGCTTAAAAATGCACCTCATCTGACCCATAATCAGGAGTTCATTATCCCTGCTTATTCATTGTGGGATGTGATCCTGTATACTGCAGGACTGAAATTCTATGATATCCTGTCGGGAAGACTGAGCCTNNCCTCTTTTAAAACCTGAAGGACTGAGGGGAGGAATAATTTATCACGACGGCCAGTTTGATGACTCAAGAATGGCCGTGGCAATGGCAAGGGAATGTGTGAAAAGAGGGGGAACGATTCTTAATTATTTTGAAGTAACCGGTCTTCTTAAAAATGATAGCGGTAAGATAACCGGTGTGAGTGCCATTGATCTGGATACCGGGGGGAAATACGATATCCTTTCAAAGCTTGTGATCAATGCAACCGGTGTTTTTGCAGATGAGATACACAGGATGGATGATCCGCTGGCCAGGCCGACAATCAGGCCAAGTCAGGGAATACATATTATTATCGACAAATCTTTTCTCGGCGGCAATTCAGCAATTATGATTCCCAAAACTGATGACGGAAGGGTTCTTTTTGCTATACCATGGTACGATAAAGTCGTTGTCGGTACTACGGACACTCCGGTCGATGTTGTTAACGATGAGCCGAAAGCTCTCGAAGAAGAAGTGAATTTCATACTTAATACTGCCTCTAAATATCTTACAAAGAAACCTACACGCTCAGATTCTCTCTGCATTTTTGCAGGATTGCGTCCGCTTGCTGCAAATCCTGACAATCCTGAGGCTACAAAAGAAGTATCGCGAAGGCATAAGATAACTCTGTCCGGGTCAGGGCTTCTTTCAATTGTCGGAGGGAAATGGACCTCATACAGGCGTATGGCTGAAGAGACCATTGATAAGGGGATAAAGTCAGGAATCCTGGAAAGAAAGAAATGTATGACCAGGAATTTCAGGTTTTATTCCAATGAAGCGGAACTTAAATCTGACCGTCTGAAAATTTATGGTGATCAGGCTGCTGAAATTGAAAAAATGATTGATGACAAACCTGAGCTGGGAGAATTGCTCGACACACGTTTGCCGTATACAAAGGCCGAAATAGTATGGATATGTCGTAATGAAATGCCTTTGAAGCTTGAAGATATTCTGGCACGAAGGACCAGGGCTTTATTTCTTGATGCAGGGGCAAGCGCAGCTATTGCTCCCGTGGTTGCTGAAATAATGTCGCAGGAATTAAAAACTGATGTTAAATGGGCTGAAGATCAGGTAAAAGAGTATAATCAATTATTATTAAATTATTTATAAAAGATATCCCGATGAAAAAATTTATTCTTGCCCTTGATCAGGGAACAACAAGTTCGAGAGCCATAGTGTTTGACCATGACGGATTACCGGTAGCGTCGGCGCAGAAGGAATTCACACAGTATTTCCCAAACCCGGGATGGGTTGAACATGATCCGGAAGAGATCTGGTCAACTCAGGCCGGAGTGGCTATGGAAGCAATAACCAAGGCCGGACTGGAGAGTAAGGATATTTCGGCCATAGGAATAACGAACCAGCGTGAAACAACCGTTATCTGGAACAGAAATACCGGCAAACCTGTTCACAGGGCGATCGTATGGCAGGACAGAAGGACAGCAGGATATTGTGACCTGCTGAAAAATGAGGGTCATGCACCGGTAATCCAGGAGAAGACAGGGTTGATCATTGATGCCTATTTCTCGGCAACAAAAGTTAAATGGATACTCGACAATGTTGCCGGGGCGCGTGATATGGCACGCAGGGGAGAACTTGCCTTCGGAACAATAGATACATGGCTCATCTGGAATCTTTCGAAAGGAAAATTACATGTCACTGATGTTTCAAATGCATCGAGGACAATGCTGTTCAACATTAACACTCTTAAGTGGGATGATGATCTGCTTAAGCTGATGGACATACCTTCGAGTATATTACCTGAAGTACGGTCATCGAGTGAAGTATACGGTGAAACAGCCGGGCAATTCTCAACTTCGGTTCCGATCGCCGGGATAGCAGGTGACCAGCAGGCAGCTCTTTTCGGGCAGATGTGTATAGACCCGGGAATGGTCAAGAACACTTACGGTACAGGTTGTTTTATGGTGATGAACATAGGCAATAAACCTATTGAATCGAAGAGCAGACTTCTTACAACCATTGCATGGCAGATTGGCGGAAAGACGGATTATGCTCTCGAAGGCAGCATATTTATTGGCGGAGCTGTTGTTCAGTGGTTGCGTGACAGTCTGGGTATAATAAAGAAATCAGCCGATGTTGAAAAGCTTGCTTCAAAAGTGAACAGTAGTGAAGGAGTTTATTTTGTTCCTGCATTTGCAGGTCTGGGTGCTCCTTACTGGAATCAGCATGCCCGAGGGACAATAACGGGACTGACGCGTGGATCCACGGCAGCACATATTGCCCGTGCCGCTCTCGACAGCATAGCATACCAGACACTTGAAGTCCTTCTGGCTATGAAAAATGACTCGGGCATTGATATTTATGAACTCAGAGTTGACGGAGGGGCAACTGTAAATAATAATCTGATGCAGTTTCAGTCGGATCTTCTTCAGGCAAACGTTGTCAGACCAAAGATAACGGAAACAACAGCTCTTGGGGCGGCATACCTTGCGGGGCTTGCAGTTAATTACTGGAGCGGTCTGAAAGAGATTAAACAGCAATGGCAGGTGGATCAGATCTTTTATCCGGCGATTGGCGGACGGGAAAGAGAAAATCTGGTGACGGGATGGAGAAGGGCGATAAGAGCGGCTGAAGCATGGGCCGGGGAATGAGCCGGAACGGGTTGCTTCGTCGCGGAGTTTATCCCGTGTAGCGGGACTCCTCGCAACGACGGTGGTGTAATGATACATTTTTAATAACTACAAACTTTAAACACGTAACCTATGAACCAGTTTTTTGCTGAATTTTTCGGAACAGCCATGATCCTCGTTTTTGGCAGCGGGGTCGTCTCAAATGTACTGTTAAACAGAACAAAAGGGAACAATAGTGGATGGATTGTGATATCCTTCGGATGGGCTGTGGGGGTATTTACAGGGGTGCTGATAGCTGCTGATGTGAGCGGAGCTCATCTGAATCCGGCTGTCACACTTGCCCTGGTAATCGCAGGTAAATTTTCGGCATCACTCATGCCCTTGTATATTTGTGCACAACTGCTTGGAGCCATGTTTGGTTCGGGACTTGCCTGGCTTGCCTATAAAAAGCATTTTGATGCAACAGATGATGCCGATGCAAAAATGGCTGTATTTTGCACAAGTCCGAACATAAGGAGTTATTGGTACAACTTTATAACAGAAGTTATCGGAACGTATATACTTGCACTTGCAGTGCTCTATATGGCACAGCCGGATGTTGGTCTTGGAGCCCTGAATGCTTTGCCGGTCGCTCTTGTTGTTTTAGGTATCGGACTTTCACTTGGAGGTCCTACCGGTTATGCAATAAATCCGGCGCGCGATCTGGGTCCCAGAATAATGCATTTTCTTCTGCCTATTCATAACAAAAGAAACAGCGACTGGAACTATTCATGGGTCCCGATAGCAGGACCTATGGTGGGAGCAACGCTGGCAGCAGTTATGTTTGTACTTTTCGGAGGTTAGGCTTAAGCATACCACTTCCTGTCTCTCTGCAGTCCCGGGTTGAGGATTGTATAAGCAATATTTGCATTTTCGACCACCTGAAAATCGAACATACCGACACATGCGAAATCGGCTCCGTTCTGGAATGCATGCCTTAATCCGTCTTCCGGTTTGATTGCACCGGCTGCATAGACTTTATAGGCGATCCATGGTGTGGGATTCTTTCTGAAGAAATCGGCAACCGCTGTATCCGACATGCACCATATATTATCATGTGCCATATTATGGTCATCACCTTCTTCAGGGAGTTCGGGATTGGAAGGATCAATTGGTGTTGCCGACCAGTAATTATGATGATGGAATGTTTTCATGAAAAAATCGACACGTATGTCATTTGCCACACAAGCCTCAAGCACTGCCATCGAATGCGCCGCAGTGCCTGCAATAAGTCCTTGTTCACGAATGAATTCGATCGGTTTATGAAGGGCTTCTGTCTTTTTTTCTCTGACATACTGGTCGGCTATGCCGCCCATCACAAATGCACCCATTGCACCATGATCGATTGCCGTCTTTACATTTGAAAGGTCATCTCCTTTCGGGTACGTTTGTGCCAGCCACTGAATCTTTCCTCCCCGTTTCCAGTATTTTTCAAGGATCCTTATGGTATTCTCATCGCAGCGGAAAATGGCTGTGTTGATACCACAGGCTTCACATATCCAAAGAGTCTCTATCACTTTTTCGTCGGTGAAATATTTCTTAAGCCATGTTGAAACATAAATAAGATCCCTTGCATGGGCAAATCCGCT
>DNOQ01000218.1:13167-14194 GCA_003501665.1 Bacteroidales bacterium
CTTCCTCAAAGCTGAGCCAGCCTCTTTTTTTTGCCATTCCGAAAAGAACTCCGCCGAAAAGTGGCAGAACGGCCAGGTTCTTTATAAGCTCTCTTCTTGAATTATCGAATGTTTCGGAGACTTTTAAATTATCGTCGGCCGGAAATTTCTTCTCTTTCTTTTTATTATGCCGATCGGTTATATATTTCTCAACACTCCACAGGTAACCGGATGGGAAAGATGCGATAACGATCAGTACGATTGTTTCTATGAAATTATAATTGATAATATAAAAATGACTGACGGATGGAATTGATGAAGGCATGAAAGGCGGATTGGCAATGTAATATAAAATCAATAACAGTGCCCCGGATATGCTGGCAATACGTGTAAAAGCGCCAATAAACAGGCATATCCCTATGATTATCAGTCCCCAGATATTGATAAAATCAACTATCTGAAGTGTTGTATTATTACTGATAAGCCAGTGAAAGAAACCTGAAAAAAGCCATTTCGACTCCATCAGATATGCTGCTGATGACCAGGTGGGATTGAACAGCTTTGCTATACCTTCATACAGAAAGTGCCATCCGATAACAATTCTGAGAATTGTAAAAAGACAGACTAATCTTTTATTATTCATAAAGTTAAAAAGAAAAAAGTTTATCGACTAATTAAAAATCTCTTGTTTTCCAGCCTTTGCGGTAGCTGCGGCGCAGGAATTTTTCCGCATCAGGGTTGTTGGTGAATTTCATTTTGTCAGAATCCCATTCCAGAAGGGTATCCGGGACCCGGACAGCCACAGTTCCCAGCAGGATGGCTTCGGTCATGGGGCCTGATTGTGCGAAATGCGATTCGGTTTTCGTTCCGCCAAGACATGCCACAACAAAATTATGGTAATGATTCCCGGGTTCAAACTGCGGGATGGGGTAATTGATAAATTTCTCTTCCGGCAGCAATACGGGCATGCCGCCATGCGGAATAAGCAGTGCCCCCTCAGTGCCGATCAGCATTGCCGATTCTGCCGGGTATTCTTTACCTGAATACA
>DNOQ01000566.1 GCA_003501665.1 Bacteroidales bacterium
GTTCCTTAATATGGGTTTATCCGTTAAGGATTTAATACTGCGGTCCACATGGAATCCTGCGATGATGATAAACCGACCTGATCTGGGTAATCTTGATGTCGGATCAGAAGCAGATGTGGCGGTTTTCAGTGTAGAAAACGGAGATTTCGGGTTTCTGGATATCAGCGGTGAAAAGCTGAAAGGAACTCAAAAGCTTGTTGCCGAACTTACGATCAGGGCCGGGAGAATAGTGTGGGATTTGAACGGGATCGCTGCTACCGGTAAAACATGGTAATTTATTTCTCTTACCCCGGTTAATCAAATGAGATTGCCCATTCCGACTTCGCTACCTGGTTTACAAACCGGATCTGCTTTTTCAATAGGTTATATGAAGGCTCTGGTTGAATGGCTGATGGCTTAAGGATAAGGGATAAAATACTCTTTGCAAAACTCACTTAAAGTCTCTCGTGCCTGTAATTATTCGCAACTGATTCTGTCTTAAGAGCACCATAAGTCTGAACAGACTGCTACCCGACCTGTTTGTCTGCTAAAATAGAAATCAATCAATCAATCAATTACTATTTTCTGATATTATTATCTTGTTCCTAAATTCTCTTCCTGGGGCATATTATTATTCTGAAAATTCCATAAAATGGCAAGTCCGGATGTTTAATGCATGTTACTTCTTTTGATCTTTCTGATCTTTATTTCTAATAAAATGTAAAAAGCAGAACAATATAGTGTTATTTTATGACAACATTGTATTTCTTATTATTATATTGTCCGTATAACTTTGGAATAAATTTATGGCTGTAATACAAGCCATCTATTAATTCATACAGCCATTTGTAAAAACATATGAACAAACATTTAATAATCCTTTAATTAATCTTAATCATCAAATTTTACGCCTATGAAACAAATTATATAATTTACTAAACTGCTTAATTCAAAGCCTTGTGGGAGGGAAAGGCAGCAGACATTTCTTAAAAATCCCACACTTTATGAAGAGAATAAAACTTAATTAAAACTGAAAATCCTTTAACAAAATCTTTAAACATGTAAACATGAAAGAAGTGAATTTACAGCAAATTCTGCTTAAATGGATTTTTAATTCTATTTATCCAAATATCAGAATATTTGTGTTTTTGGTTTTTACACTTAATGTTAATATTTTTATACTGAGTGCAGGCGATATTCAGCAAAGAACAGTAAGTGGAATTGTCACTGATAATAAAACGGGAGATCCTCTTCCCGGTGTAAACGTGGTTGTCCAGGGCACAACTACAGGAACTATTACGGATTTTGATGGAAAGTATACTATAAGTGTTCCTAACGAAAAAGCAGTTCTTGTTTTTTCCTTTCTGGGTTATGTGAATCAAGCTGTAACAGTTGGCTCTCAGGCGAATATATCTGTTTCATTAATTGAGCAGATGGCAGCACTTGACGAAGTGGTGGTTGTGGGATATGGGACCCAGAAGAAGGTTAACCTGACAGGTGCAGTAGCATCGATGACTTCAGAAAAACTGGCTGTTGTTCCTACTGCAAATGTGTCAACCCTCCTTTACGGTAATCTTCCGGGTCTTATTACAACTCAAAGAAGCGGCCAGCCGGGAGACGATATTGTCCGGCTTTCAATCCGTGGATTCGATCAGGCTCTGATTGTTGTTGACGGTGTTGTCGGCCGCGATTTTACGCGTCTCGATCCGAATGAAATAGAAAGCTTCACAATTCTCAAGGATGCCGCTTCAGCAGCCGTTTATGGTGTCAGCGGGGGGAACGGAGTTATTCTTGTTACTACCAAGAAAGGCAATATAGGGAAGCCAACAATTAATTTTCAGTCAAACTATGGATGGCAGCATGTTACAAGATACCCGAGATTTGTCAATTCTGAAGAATTTGCTATACTCAAGAACGAAGCAGCCATTAATATAGGTAATGCGCCGGTATACACGGCTGAAGAAATTGAGAAATTCCGTAACGGTTCAGACCCCCTGAACTATCCGGATGTAGACTACTATAGTGTTTTCGTGAGGGATTATGCTCCCCAGACATCATCGAACATTACTGTAAGAGGGGGTACAGATAAGCTTAAATACTTCTTCCTGCTTGGAGGGATGAAGCAGGCTGCGATGTGGAATACGGTAAGCGGAGGAGATCAGGACTTCACCAGATATAACTTCCGCTCAAATGTGGATGCCAATATAAATAAGAATCTTGATTTTTCAGTCGAACTTGGAGGAAGAAGGGAAGACCGCGATAATCTGGTTCAGAGTTCATACCTGATGGCTTCGTGGATGCAATACCAGTGGCCGATTTATAATCCCAGAACACCGGATGGGAAGATTGCATCTACAAATTATGGACTTTCTGCATATCTTGACCGTGATCTTACAGGTTATATAAAGAATAACAGATACACTTTTGAAAGTTCAATAACCGTTAATTACAAGATACCATTTGTACAGGGACTCTCCGCCAGATTGAATGGATCCATGGATCTTTACTTTGAAAACCAGAAACACTGGCTGAAACAGTATGGTCTGTTTACATATAATGCAACTACCGGTGTTTCAACACAAACGGGAGCACGTGAGGCAAATAACCTTACTCTCAATGAATGGAGAAGTCAGGCAGCACGCATTCAGGCATCACTTGCATATGACAGAAGATTTGCAGATGTTCACAATGTATCAGCTCTTCTGCTTTACGAGGAATATGAATATGTTGCATCCAATTTCGGTGCATCCAGGATCAACTATGTAATCCCCATTGACCAGATATTTGCCGGGCCGGATCTCAACAAAAGCAACTCGGGCGGAGCATCTGACAACGGGCGTCAGTCACTTGTCGGACGTGTCAATTATGATTTATCCGGTAAATACCTCATGGAGTACAGTTTCCGATATGACGGTTCTGCTAAATTCCCTCCTGACAAAAGATGGGGTTATTTTTCAGGATTTTCTGCAGGATGGAGAATTTCCGAAGAGAGTTTCTTTAAGGACAATATGAGTATAATCAATAATTTCAAAATCAGGGCATCTTATGGTACTCTTGGAAGTGATAATACAGGTAATTTCCAATTCCTTACCGGTTTTACATATCCCAGTGGCAATTATATATATGGGGGTAATGTTGTATCGAATGGCTTTGTAAGCTCCGCCACACCAAATCCGAATATTACCTGGGAAACGAGCAAGACGCTTAACCTTGGTGTAGACATCAGTATGTGGAAACAACTTTTAGAGATCGAGGCTGATATTTTCAACCGCAACAGGGAAGGACTTCTTGCCACACGTGCTTTACAGCTTCCGACAACCTTTGGAGCAACGCTTCCCAGTGAGAATCTTAACTCTGATAATACAAAGGGTTTTGAGCTCGTTGTACGGCACAACAACCAGATAAGTGAGTTAAGGTATAGTGTTCAGGGGAACGTTTCATTTACTAAATCCAAATGGACCCATATGGAGCAAAGGGAGTTTACTTCGCAATATGACAGCTGGAGGAACAATTCTGAAGACCGCTGGAAAAACAGAATTATGGGACTCAAGGCGATAGGACAGTTCCAGTCAGTTGAAGATCTCAACAATTCACCGGTACAGGATGGCAAACAGAACTCGACACTGAGACCGGGGGATATAAAATTCGAAGATTTCAATGGTGATGGTGTTATCAACACTCAGGACCAACAGCCGCTCGGACGAGGGTCAGAACCCGAAATTAATTATGGTCTTGGTATGAATGGGGCGTGGAAGAGCTTTTTAGTTTCAATGAACTGGCAGGGTTCAGCAAACTTTGTTGTCCAGATGCAGCACTTCCTTGTTCAGCCGTTTGCCAATGCCATGAACACCTATGCATATTTCATGGACAGGTGGCGTCATGCAGATCCGTTCGATCCTGATTCGGAATGGATACCCGGCAGATATCCTACTACTATCAACGATGGAAATCCCAACAACAGGCAATTCTCATCTTTCTGGCTTAAGAATTCATCTTACCTGAGATTGAAATCATTAAATATCAGCTATGAACTGAAGAACGATTTTCTGAGAAGGAACGGCATTGAAAGGATTATGTTCTCATTGAGTGGTCAGAACCTGATTACAATAACGGGTCTTGAATATATGGACCCGGAAACTCCCACTGGCCGACTATCAGTGTATCCTCAACAGAAGATTTACGATTTGGGTATAAGTCTCACGTTTTAACTGACAGAAAATGAAAATTAAAATATTATCAGCGTTTTTGATATTGACTGTTTTATCAGGTTGTATTGAAGACATTTTGGACAGACAGCCCCTGAACATGATTTCAGAGGCAGATGTGTGGTCATCGGACAAGTTGGTGGATATTTATCTTATTTCTTTGTATGATGCAATCCCGATCGGATTCGGGAGGAACAGCTATATATATGAAGCTCATATGACTGATGAATCTTCTCACCCTTATGCAGGTGTAACGATAGTGAACAATTACGGAGCTCAGTTTCTGGCTCTGAATACCGGTATGTATACCTGGATCAGGAGAGCCAACTATTTTATCGAGAAAATTCCGCAGGCCCAGATCAGCGAACAGAGAAAAACTCAACTTATTGCAGAAGCCCGTTTTTTAAGGGCGTATTACTATCTTGATCTTGCCAAGAAATATGGAGGTATGCCTGTAATAGATAAAGTTCAGACCTTTGAGGGTGATGTTGAAGAACTTCTTACGCCCAGAAATACTGAGGAGCAAACATATGATTTCATACTTTCAGAGCTCGATGCTGCAGCTGCAGGTCTTCCTGATACAAGGGATGCTGCCAATTCCAACAGGGCAGTCAAGCTTACTGCAATGGCTTTGAAATCCAGAGCAGCTCTATATGCAGGTTCAATAGCAAAATTTGGAACAGTACAGCTAAACGGCCTTGTTGGTATTCCTGCTTCAAAGGCCAATACATACTTTAATGCTTCGATGACAGCGGCAAAGGCAATTATGGACGACGGCAGATTCAAGCTATACACCAAGGCTTATGATCCCGCCTCTGATGCGGGAGATCCTGCTGAAAATTACAGGCTTATTTTTGCTGATAAAAACAATATTGAGGTAATTTTTCAGAAAGCTTACAACCGCCCAGACAAGCAACATGGTTATGACAATCATAACTATCCTCAGAGTTTTAAACCAGGTTGTTGCGGAAATGCACTTACTCCGACCCTTGAAATGGTGGAAGAGTATGAGTATATTGACGGTACACCCGGAGCCCTTGTAATTGGTGGTGTTGAATATGACAAGCCCGTGGATATCTTTACCAACAAAGATCCCCGGTTCTTCGGAACATATATGTATCCCGAGCATCCATATATCGGGCGGCCTGTTCAGATTTACCGCGGTATATATGATGTAGATGGTACTCTATATGAAGCTCAGGGAGCACCATTCCCGCCGGATCCTTCCAGAAACCAGGTTGGCCGTGACGGTCCGCATATACTTGGTGATGTCGGAAAAACAGGATTATACAATAAGAAATACCTTAACATGACAACGATAGTTGCCGAGAATACATCAGACCAGAACTATATAGATATCAGGTATGCCGAGATACTTCTCAATTATTCTGAAGCTGCATTTGAGAGCAATGCTGATCTGCCAGGAGCACTGAATGCAATTAACCAGATAAGAGACAGGGCTGGCATCAAGCTGCTTGATGCTGCTGATCTGACTCGTGACAAGATCAGGCATGAAAGAAAAATCGAACTCGCATTTGAAGATAAAAGATTCTGGGATATCAGAAGATGGCGGATCGGTACAGATCTCTTCAGAAGTACTTATGTTCATGGTTTGTGGCCGTATATGAAATATTATGGCGGTGGAGTTTACAAGTGGATTTATGTTAAAAAAGAGGGAGCTCCGATCGATAATGGTTTAGCCAGAACATGGGAAGAGAAGGATTACTACAGTAATCTCTCAGGTTATATATCCACTAATAAGAACATAATTAATAATCCTGGATGGTAATCCATACAAAAATGGGAGTATATATGAAAAATATTTATTATGTATTAATAATGTTATCTTTCGCTGGTTGTTCGATTGATAACTATGATATGCCAAATGCGACGCTATCAGGTAAGGTTCTTGATAATGTGACTAATGAAATGGTACAGAATGGGGGTGTAAACAGCGGAACAATAATACAGATATTTGAAGGTAATTCAAAACAGCCTATACTGAGCACATCATATCCGGACGGGCATTTCATAAATGCAACACTGTTTAATGGTATGTACAGGGTCTGGGCAGTAGGGCCTTTCAGAATGACACAGGATACTATCAACGTCACTGTATCCGGAAATACCCAGCTCGACATCAAGGTTCTTCCAAATGTAAGGCTTAAAGCCAACATTGTTTCATTCCAGAATGGAACAGCAACAATAAACGTTCAGTATGAAAAGGTGCATTCAAATGAAACCCTTGTCAGGATAGGTGTTGTGGCAAGTACATACAATAATCCCAATGTTACAACTTTTGCAGGTGGCAAGATTGTGGAGCAGAATGTTGCTTCAGAAGGACTGACATCAGGAACAAGGACGATGACTATTACCGGCCTTGTGCAGGGTAAAAAATACTATTTCCGTGCCCTGGCTCGTTCCAATGCAGCCGGAAATCTGTACAACTACAGTGAGACTTTTACCAATCAGGGTAAATAAGTAAATATGTTACCGGGGTTGCCGGTATAATTTGATAAATACAGGGTAATATTATTTGCCGGCAACCTCAATATTTTATTAAATAAAAGAAAATGAAAAACGAATTAAATCGCAGAGAATTCATCAATGCAGCTTCAGTACTGGGTGCAGGATTAACGATGGGAATGCCGCTGATTGCCTGCAACACCGCGGGAGCTACCGAAAAGCCGGCAATACTTGGTGGTCCTAAAGCATTTTCTGGAAAATGGACCGGATGGCCGGTTATAGGTCAGGTTGAACAGGATGAGTTAATTAAGGTTTTAAACAGTGGTCAGTGGTGCAGGCTTGGTGCCAAAACGGCTCGCAGATTTGAAGAAGAATTTAAGAAACTATTTGGTGCCAAAGGTGCCCTGGGCGTATCAAGCGGAACGGCCGCATTATATACTATGCTCGGAGCTCTTAATATTGGGCCGGGGGATGAAGTGATAATTCCTCCTTATACATTCATCGCCACCTACAATGTTGTGGTACTGCATTATGCACTGCCTGTGTTTGTAGATACGGATTTACAAACTTTCCAGATCGATCCATCTAAGATTGAAGCACAGATCACTGAAAGGACCAGGGTTATCATGCCGGTTCACATCGGAGGTTCACCTGCTGACCTTGACTCAATTCTGTCCATTGCAGGAAAACATAAGATACCCGTTATCGAGGATGCCTGCCAGGCACACCTCGCAGAATGGAAAGGGAGATGTGTTGGCAGTTTTGGTCTTGCAGGCGGGTTCAGTTTTCAGGGGAGCAAAAACCTGAACGCAGGTGAAGGCGGTGCAATAATTTCAAATGACGAGACCTTTATCCATGACTGTTATGCTTTCCATCACCAGGGGCAGGGTGCAAATTCGGCAAGTCTTGAGCCGGGGAAAGGCACAAGGGGTACAAATCTTCGCCTCACAGAATTTCAGGCAGGCATTTTACTTGCACAGATGACAAGGTTAACTGAACAATCAAATACCCGCTCAGCCAATGCTGATTACCTGACAAAAATGCTGAACAAAATCCCCGGGATTTATCCCGCAAAACTTTATAAGGGAGTCACTAAAAGTGCATATCATCTTTATATGTTCAGGTACGATTCTGAAAAATTCGGAGGACTGAGCATTGCAAAATTCATCGAGGCTATGAACAGGGAAGGAATTCCCTGCGGTAAAGGATATGGAAAGATGAATAAGGATAAATATGTTACTGATCTCGCGAGGAACAAACATTATCTTGCCATTTATGGTGAGAAATATATGAATCAATGGCTTGAACGTAACCAATGTCCTGAAAATGATAAGCTTACTGATCAGGCCATCTGGTTCGGCCAGACAATGCTTCTTGGATCAAAAACCGATATGGAGCAGATTGCTGAAGCTATAACAAAAATATCGAAAAATCCCGGTGAAATAATGAAATCATAAGTTCTGTCCTTACCGGAAATGCTGTGTGAACAATAATTATTTCTTCAAAAGACAGAGCATTGTTATTGTATATTTAAGGGAGATGTTCAATAGACCGGGACGTAATGAACATTTGGAGAGTAATTTTTGTTTTCATTCGAAAATAAATCAAATTAATAAATCATGAGAAGTATAACCCTTGGATTGATCTTATTGATAATTATTTCCTCTTTTATTTATGGCCAGTCATCATATCTGGTGGGCACGGGGGAAAGCAGTATAGAGCCGGATAAATCACTTATATCATTGGCCCTTAGTGGATATGCAGCACCTATGGAAGGCAGGTTCAGTCTTCAGTGGGTGAAGAAAGAACAATTACCGGATATTGTTTCACTGACAGGAACAAGGGAAAAACTGTATATAATAAGTAATGGTGAAATATTATCAAAATCTGTAACAGA
>DNOQ01000413.1:0-1279 GCA_003501665.1 Bacteroidales bacterium
ATCACCTGCAGCAGCAATTATTTCCCGGATAATACTCTTATATTCATGGGCTACAGCCTGATTACAGGAAAGTATAAATCCTTTGTATCCCGATTGTACAGCACTGATTTTAATGTTTCGGTATTTTAACAGATTCTGATATCTGTTGAAATCTGTAATTATTTCAATCCCCCGGGGCTCAAAACCCTCAATACCATATTCCTCCATGTAATCAAATCTTTCTTCAAGGTTTCTGCCCGGTGCTATTCCATCCTGAAATGAAATTTTAAGATCTGACTTAGATTTTTTCCCCGGTTTATAATTCAGTAATTGTAATGGGGATACTTCAGATGCCAATGCAGGAGCGCCAAGAATGCTGCTGATCAGAAAATTTCTTCGTTTCATGGGTCTATTATTTAAAAATTTCTGATTTCATGGATAGTTACATGCACACTATTCCAAAAAGTGCAACAGGTACATTGTCTGCCGGTTTTTCAAGTTCAATCCGCAGTGATGATATATACTTTGCAGTATCAAACAGTAGATCATAAACAGCCTGATAATTATTATTTACATCACAAAGCAGATTCCCCTGCTGATCTTTAATCCTGAATTTCCTGATACAGAAAGGTATAATACTTTCAGGCTGCTCGCGATGGGCAGATTCCATGGGATGGTCATAATCAACATCAAAGAATAACCTGACCCTGTTTATCTTGGTGGCTTCAGTCCATTTCAGCTCTACCCATGGATTTTTGTCACTTATATCTGCAATCCAGCAGTTTGCTGATACTGATGGTCTGAATAATGTTGTCTTAAGGTTTTCTGCTGAGAATGATGATAGTTTTCTGTGGAATTTAAGCGCTATATTCTTATATTCCGGTCTGCGCCTGGGAGTCCAGAAATCAAATTCCTCAACACCGTAGCCTTCAGGTGGTAACTGTCGGCCGCGTTTTTCAACAGTCAATATTGAAGAAACAAGGGCATTGCTCATCATCAGTTCAACATTCTCATTCTTCAGGAAAGTGATAAATACAAATCCTTTATCAATTGTTGGTTCAAAATTGATATATAATTCCCCTTCCCCGTTCAAAATATTGTGTGCCTGGCTTTCGAGCAGCACTTCGGGTGTGAAATTCTCAATTTTACTGCTGCAACGTAGTTCAACTATCATTGTGGTATCCCTGTACGCCTTATATTTTACCGATACTTCAGGGCTCATTCCGTTCACAGGCACTAAAACCGCCGTATCACTGTACAGAGGCCGATACCCGCATTCAAATCCAATACTTCCAGGTTC
>DNOQ01000413.1:1307-5562 GCA_003501665.1 Bacteroidales bacterium
GGTGAAATATGAGGGCAGAACTCTTTTTTTGATGCATAAAGCAGCAGCCATTCCCGCAGCCTGGGCGCCATGTGAACATGTGCCGATAACACGTGTTGATCCGTGCGCGACATGTGTGGCAGATGCCATTCTTCCGCAAATAAACAGGTTATCCATGTCGCGGCTTACAAAGCAGCGGTAAGGTATTGTATAAACGCCCTTTGAATGCAGCTGGAAACATGAGGCGAGAGGAGAATATATTCCATCGGCGGGATGAAGGTCCATCGCCCATCCTCCGAATGCCACATCATCATAGTGAATCTTTTGTTCAACAATATCATTCTGGGTAAGCATATAATATCCGATGAAGCGGCGGCTTTCACGTTTACCAGGAATCGTGCTTACCCATTCAAGAGTATATGTATCCATTTCCGGGTAGTTGCCTGAATTTTTAATATAATCCCATATCCCGTAAACAACTTTCAGCAGTTCAAAACGGATCTTCTCGGTGTCATGAACTGTATTCAGCCGGCCTCCCCATTCGAACCACCACATGCTTAATCCGGCTTCTTTAGGCCTGATATTTTTCAGGCGGGGTATTGCAGAAGCGACATCCTTATGCGCAATCGCTGGTGGTATAAAGTTTACTCTTTTACCGGTATCTTTCACATAGAAATACATTGAGTGTCCGAGAAGCTCTCCCGCCTTTTCCTTGTACTGAGCAAATCCTTCGGAGAATTCATCTTTCTCCTCGGCACCCATCCTGAAGGATGCCCCTGAATTACAGGCAACGATCCCATCGCCTGTACAGTCGGCAAAAAGTCCGGCTGAAAGAATATAAGATGTAGAATTCTGTGCATTGAAACATTCGATGCTCTTTATATTTCTTTTGTTCCTTTTATTTACCGTATGGATGGCGGTGTTAAGATAAAGTGCTATATTCTTTTCAGCTCTTACCTTATCGATAAGTACCAGGTCGAACAGGATGGAATTGCCTTCCCTGTTCCTGTAAAGGTTTTCGAGGAGGATTTCATTGATTACTCCGCCTTCACGCGCCCAGCGATTATTATTTCCCATATGCGATGTGGCTCCCAGTACCCATAAACGCACCTCACTGGAAGCATTTCCTCCAAGAACAGGTCGGTCCTGGACAATTGCCACTCTGGCACCATTGCGGGCAGCTGTTATCGCACAGCATACTGCTGCTACGCCGCCGCCGCAGACAATCAGATCATAACTTTCGGTTATGGTAAGGTTTTCCCGGTAATTTGCAGTTTTTTCTATGATCATAGGTCTGTTGATTTATTGATTTTGGCTATCTCCTAAATTGTACTCAAAGATAATTCATTAATATAAGGTATTAAGAATAATGTTGCATAATTCTTCTTAAGGGACAGGGTAATTGCAGGAATTGGTCATGCGGTCATGCAGTCTGATATTTTAGGGTGACTGCACGACCGCACGACCACACGACCGCATGACTAAAAAAGGCTGTCCGGAGACAGCCTGGCACCCTCATAATATTAAAATACAAACCTAATTTAAACCAAACCGGTAACTGAATTTTATCAGAAAGATATTATGAGGTATATTATTATCCCTGTTGAACAGATCTCCCAGATCGCTGAAATAATTCATTTTGCCTATACCGTTGGAATAGCTCCTTGTCTGGCTCCAGACAAGATAAAGGGTTGATCCGGGATTATATTCCCACCTTATAACAAGATTTGAAAGGAATTCCCTGACATTAAAGTCATTATTGGCAAAGGTATANNTCTGTTTTGCCGTCAAGGTCAATATCGATATTATACCTGTTATTTTGAATATCAAATTGTTTCTGTGCCGGGGTGAATGTCCAGAACCTGTCGCGGAAGTTATCTGCTTTCGGATCGAGGATCACCTTCTGGTCGTAATATTTTCCAGTTGCCACAAATGGTTGTCCCCAGTACTGCACAGTCAGGTCAGGACTAAGGTTTACATTGACCCTGAATGATGCGCTGATCGTTTTTCTTTCGATACATGCAAAGATATATTTGTCATTTCCTCCGGATGTTAGTCTTGTCAAATACTGAAGCTCCGTAAATGAAGGATTATAGCTGGGGCTAAGAGTAAAAAAGAGGAAGTTGGTTGGTTTGTAGTTAATATCCACTTCAGTGTAGATGCTTCCGGAATTATTCTGTAAGCCCCTTGAAAAATTTGCAAAGGCGGAGAAATTCAGTTTTTTCCGGTGATCGGATGAGAATCCCCCATAGAGTCTCAGGTTCCCGGGGATCTTCATCATGGGACCACCGCGAAGAGTTCCGGCTGAGAGCTGGGCACTGCTCAGGTTGCCTCCGGTCCAGGCATTCCAGTAATTCCTGAATCCCATTGAACTGTTCCATTCAAACCCTGTTCCGGTCCTCTGTCCGCCAAAATTGTATACGGTCCATACATCGGCATTGATATTGTAACGTCGGTAAATCCCTTTTGGTTCCCACTCTTTATAACCTGCTGCAATTACCGACAGGATTTCATCGGCTTCCTGTATATAGCCGAGGTCATTTATTTCGAAACCTGGGGTTCTCCAGAGTACACTGCCCAGCAGGAACAGATGACCGTTTAGTTTCATTATCTGCATTCTGCCTCCCGAACCGGCAAGAGATGTGCGTTCGGGATCATATTCGGTGTGGTCATTGTCGGGTCGCTGAAAATATCTTGCAGAAGATCTCTGTGTCAGTTGCAGGGCTTCCTTTGAACCATTCACCTGACTGAATGCAGTGTTAATATTGAACATCCAGTTCTTGCCATTAAAGTATTGGGTGAAATCAACTCCGCCGGAATAAGCGGATTTGTGCATAAAGTTATCCAGTCTGGAATCAAGATCACGATTTGTACTCGTAACAATGCCTCCAAATATCGTTTTCCCGTCATTGAAATCCTTCTGAACTCTTCCGATGAAGTAGTTTGTGAGTGGTTCAACTTTCTGATAAGTCGTACCTCCGACAGTATCTATTTCAGCCTTTTCATTTGCCGTGACCGCTTCAACAAATCCCAGTGAAAGTCCGTTCTTCGTTTTCCCGGTCAGCTTGGCTGCTCCGAGAATTGTTGTGAATGTCGGGACATCGGCATACCATCCTTCTTTCAAATCGGCATATCCTTGCGGTCTGCGGCCAATTCGTCTGGAATAGAACAGATTGTCATTGCCAACGTCACCGTCACCCAACCCTATATTGAAGTTTGTTATGTTCTTTCCTTCTATAAAGAATGGTCTTTTTTCCTTGAAAAACGTCTCATAAGCTGTAAGATTCACAACTGACGGATCTGCTTCAACCTGCCCGAAATCGGGATTTATCGTCAGGTCCATCGTCATGTTGTTGGTGACACCTATTTTAGCATCAATGCCCCCGTTTAATCCTTGTTTTCTCCCATTTGCATGGAAAGGATTTCCCTCTTCAGCTTTAAATGTCTCGGCTTTTGCCACGCCATAAGGTGTCACATCAAATATTTTCCGGGGTTTTATATCATCAAGACCCGACATTTCTCCCAGCATATGGATTATACCGGGTGAATCTTTCGGAATATGCTGCCAGAAAGATGTCTCATTTTTTCTGTACAAATTCCTGGCGAGCTGGAGTCCCCATACATCACCTGAGTTCTTATCGAACCTTACCTGGCTGAACGGGATCTTCATCTCGGCTATCCATCCTTCTTCATTAATTGAAGTTTTTACCCACCAGTTGGGATTCCATGATTCATCCTCGTTCTCCCCGTCATTTGTGAACATCAGGTCGTATTTTACTCCGGCAGAACTTACACCGAATGTAAAACCTGTCCTGAGGTCATGGAAACTGTCGACAATAATGGCTACAAGGTCACCATCCACCTCATCCCGGCGTGTGAGGCGTTTAATTATACTATCCGGACTCGTATCATAAGCTTTGATCCCGACATACAAATTATCGTCATCAAACAGGATATTGAACTCTGTCCTTTGTGATGATGGGCTGCCATTATAAGGTTCAAACTGTGTGAAGTCATCGATCCATTCACCCGATTTCCATATCTCTTCATCAAGAATACCGTTTATTACCGGAGCATCTGTTATTCGTGTCGCCTTATATCGTTTCTTTTCAATAGTCTGCGCCTGACCGGATAAGAGCGGAATCATAATTAAAATCAGGACTAAAGAAAAAAAGGTCTTTTTCATTTTCTTGTCAGTTGTGGCTGGTTTTGTTATAAGGACGCACAAGGAAACGATTTGATGCAGGGTTGTATTATATAGAATCATTTTAAATTA
>DNOQ01000606.1 GCA_003501665.1 Bacteroidales bacterium
AAAACATTATGCACTCCAAATACCCTGGTATATGACAGAATATTCTCAATAATAGTGCTATTGGTAACAGAATTGCTCAATGACGCTCTTCCCAACCCTTCAAGTCCGGATTGAGTATTCCGTGCCCTGTATTGTGCCCTGTCAGTATACCTCATCCTGATGCCGGTATTCAACCTGTAATTTAATCCTTTAATGAAAGGAAAGTCAATTATTGCATAGTTGTTTGTCAGTATTTGATAGGATTTGTCAAGGTCATCATAGAGTAAGGGTTCAAGAGGATTTCCTACAATAATATTTTCCGGCCAGGGGTAAATTGTATATTTACCGTCTTCATCAAAAGCCTTGGTAAGAGGATTCTTTTCTATCAGATTCTCAAAATTTGCGTTAGCTCCACTCTCATCATCAAATGTTAACTGAGTGCGAGTCCCAAGTGAAATCCAGCTGATAATCTTTGATTCCAGGTTAATTCGGCTCGAGAAACGGCGGAAATTATCACCTTTGGCAACACTTTTAATATCCAGCAGACCCCCTCCAAAGTAATATTTTGTATCCTTGAATCCACCTGAAACAGAAAGGTTATGTTCCTGGCTCTGTCCTGTCCTGAGTCCAAGTTTCACCCAATCTACTCCTTCACCAGCCAGATAAATCTGCTTTTCGCTGGCTGTCATTGATGGAGCATATCTTGTCATTTTAAAATCATAAAATTCAGAACCTGTCAGCGGACGGCTTGTCTTCGTAACATCCATTATAGTGAATTTGCTTTCAGCGGAGAATGATACCTTCCCGATAATTCCCTCTTTTGTTGTGATAAGTATAACACCATTCGATCCCCTGGATCCGTAAATGGCAGCAGCAGATGCATCTTTCAAGACTTCAATAGACTGAATATCACTTGGATTAACATCACTTATCCTGCCCCCGTATGGTATTCCGTCGACAATGATCAAAGGATCATTGTTTGCCGTTATAGAGTTACGCCCTCTTACAAGTATGGTCTGGTCAGGATTAGCACCGGAGTTACTGCTTTGAATCATAACCCCCGGAACTGCACCTTGAATAGCCTGTGCTATGCTCAGGTTTGGAGCCATTTCTAGCCTTTCTTTTGGCATTGAAGCAACGGTACCGGTGATATCACTTTTCTTCTGTGTACCGTAGCCAACAACAATCACTTCATCCAGCCCGGTGATCTCGGCTTCAAGTATTACATCAACCACGGACCGGTTCTCAACAGGTACCTCCTGGGTGACAAACCCAATAAACGAAAATACAAGAGTAACTGTACGGCTGCTGACATCCACGGAATATTTTCCGTTTGCATCAGTGGTCACCCCCACGGTAGTTCCCTTTACAAGGACAGTCGTTCCCGGTAAAGGGCTCCCACCCTCGTCGGTGACTGTCCCTGTAACAGTAATTCGCTGGGCAAAAACCGTAGTCGATGCCAGGAATAACAAAATCATCAGGAAATTTTTCATAAATACATCAGATTAGTTAGTATTAGGTTAATAATAAAGATGGCTCTTCAGTAGTATAAAACAGCCTGTGAAATACAATCCTCTTATCATATCTTGAGAACTTACTGACATGGAATAAACATAATCAGACAATTAAAGATAGGTTAATTAATATACTTGATATCACAAACTCTTTTACTTTAACATATTTTAAATTTATTTAACAATTTACTTTTCTGTCCATGTAAACAGGTGCAGTGCATCTTTCGCAACACCCTCCCGTTTGACAATTACAGGTTCTGTTAATGAAGGATCGAGGTTCAGTCTCTGTTCTTTAACCTGAATTGGTGTTTTCAGAATATAAGGTTTACATAACCTGATAACACTTACAGCCCGTTTTGCTCCTTCATACAGAGCTTTCCGGGTCTCTTCAAACGGATAGAGTTCGGCAGCTTCCCGTGAAATACCCCGTTTTGTCGCTACTGTTACAATATTTTCGCCAAGGAATTTCCTGGCTTCACGGCATGTTGCCTCATCACCGGTAACCATAATGGTCGGAACTCCAAAATGCCCGGCAATTGCCGAGCTCTGGGCGATCTCTCCCGATTCAACCCCATTATACCAGTACCGGTTTTCCGACCTTGATGACTGGGTATGACATAATACTCCGTCCGGTATACCCATCATGGCATGAAATCCAAGCAGAACCTGTCCGGCAAAAGAAGAGTCAAGATCAGTTAGATTTCCTGCCCCGTACCTGGGAGTGCCTGTTATATATGTTGCTCCCGGTACCATTAAATGCGGAAGTATGGCCTGCGTTCCATGGCCATCAAGCACAACAATTTCATCTGCCCCTCCGTCGCGAAGTCCCCTTATAACTGCTGCAAGGTCACCCATGAAATATTCACAGGCCTGAATATTCAATGGAGTATCCTTTTCTCTTGTCTGCGAAAATTTGAACACTCCGCTTATTCCTTCAAGGTCGGTATTTACATAGATCTTTATCTGCGATATGACAGAATCAGTACTGATAAACAAAATTATCAGGAACATTACAATTAATTTAAATTGCGAACTTCCGGTTGCAAAGAATTTTTTCATCGGTTTAAGTTTATAATATGCGACTTGTGATATGATAAATATAGTAAAAATTTGGCAGGAATGCGACATATTGTTTTAAGGATTTTATTTTTTGGTAACCGGTCAGAATCATTTAAAAATTCTTAAGTTTGGTATGAATTAACTTATGGTGAATGGAGCAGGTTGAAGAAATAACATCGTTAGAATCCGGTAAATTAATCTGAAGCATATATAATAAATCAATCTTATTCTTTCCAATGAACACTGATAATAAACAAATCGGATCTCCTTTACCCGGGAGAGTAACATCAGTTGATTTCTTCCGTGGCTTTACAATGTTTCTTCTGGCTGGTGAAGCCACTCACCTTTATGGCAAACTGCTGAAAATTGACAGTGGTTTCTTTCAGTTTCTTGGCACCCAGCTTGAACATCATGAATGGCATGGACTCCACTTCTGGGACCTTATTCAACCATTCTTTATGTTTATTGTGGGCGTTGCAATCCCTTTTGCAGTTGCAAACAGGATAAGGAAAGGCGACAGCATGAACAAAATCAACCGGCATGCTTTTAAACGTGCTTTCCTGTTACTGTTCTTCGGCTGGGCTCTCTATTTTATCGAAGCCGATCACCTGGTGTTCCGTTTCCAGAATGTTCTTGCACAATTAGCCGTGACATACTTAGTTGCTTTTCTGATAAGAAATAAAAGCTTTAAGTTCCAGATCATTTTCACATTGATCATTCTTCTGTTAATCGATCTCGCTTATCGTTTCTTCCCCGTGGAAGGATTTAACCAGCCCTGGGTACCTTATAAGAACCTTGGTGCATGGTTCAATAATACCATAGAAGGGGTGGATAAAGCAAGTATCTGGGCTACCCTGAACTTCGTATCAACTACCGCACATACTGTCTGGGGTGTACTTTGCGGTAAACTTCTGATGAGTGAAAAAACTCCGAAAGAAAAGATCAAAATACTTTTAATTGCCGGGGTTTCAGCTCTGGCAGTCGGTTATGCCCTCGACCTTCTCAGTATAACACCCATTATCAAGAAAATAGCCACATCATCATTTGTATTTGCCAGCGGTGGATGGACAATCCTTACTCTCTGCTTATGCTACTGGCTGATCGATGTTAAAAAACTGTTCCCGAAAATTGCATGGTTCTTCATCGTTGTTGGCATGAACAGCATTTTTATATACTTATTCTTTCATATCGGAAGCGGTGACATTATTGAAAAAATTGTCGGTCCGTTTGTTAAATTACTGTTTTCATGGACCGGGGAGCTGACAGTAAGTATATTAACCAGCCTTGGAATATGGGCAGGATTCTGGTATTTATGTTACTGGCTCTATAAGAATAAAATCTTTATTAAAATCTGAAATGGACAGGCTTGCCGCTGATGCGA
>DNOQ01000579.1:0-1045 GCA_003501665.1 Bacteroidales bacterium
CTGGATTTATCAGGTTCTTTGGGAAAGCTCGGACAGACTGATGATCCTGAGGTAAACAGTATGATAGATTTGATTTGTGAAAAAGTTAAAGCGGCGGGGATACTGCTGGGAACAGCGTCCTGGCCTTTTGGACCATGGAAGAAAAGAGGTCTTAACTGGATTGCCCTGACGAGTGACTTTGCGTCAATCGTCTCTTATTCAAAAATTATTCTCTCGGGCAACTGATATTTTTGGCTGGGAAAACCGGCAGCCCTGATCACTTTCCACCGGTTCAATGATTATTCTGCCAATAAAAGATTTTTTGTATTAGCCGGTGCCGGCATTCATTTTTTCTATGATGGTGTTGCTCCGGCACTTCTGGTTGAACCCGGCTATTTAATTAAGGTTGGTGAAAATCTGAAAATTCCTATGTCAGTCCGGATATATCCCATATTCGGTGATGGAACTCCAACTCCTGTCTCTTTAGGGATCGGGGTGAGTTATGTACTAAAAAAAGTATTCCCGGAGGCAGTCAATGAATGCAAAAATGGCTACCTTGACTTCAATATGCATGCGGTTAACGTGGCCATGGTAAATGCCATAAAGGAACTGAAAGCCGAAAACGACGATCTGAAAACTTAAATAGTTCAACTGAAAACAAAATATGAATCCCGCCTGTCACATCTTGAAAGGCTCCTGGAAACTTCTTCAGATAAATAAAAACCATAAGGCCGGCTCAAAAGCTTTCTTCCTTATATTTTAAGGGAACACTTCTTTCAAAGATGATCCATCCAAATAACAGGGATTATACTTCATAAAGCAGAGGAAATAAGTTTACCCTATTTGCCCGGATTAATAATTTATAATATTTGTTAATTAAAACGATTCTTACAGATATTGCCTTCTACTCCTTTCACTATGTTTTAAATTATGATAATTTTATATCCACTCCGACTTAATTACTGCCATAGACGCCGGGTCTCCTGTTTGACCTCTCAATGATTTAACATATATTAAGTTGTTATGTTTTAAAGGATGAATACCTGAGATTTCATTACACCGGTGT
>DNOQ01000579.1:1078-2038 GCA_003501665.1 Bacteroidales bacterium
CTATATTCATAAAATTCAAAAATTCAAAATAGTTAACTTAAAATTATCACATCATGGCTGTACTTAAAGTTATTGAAATCATGACATCATCGACCAAAAGCTGGGAGGATGCAACAACAATCGCTGTCAAAACCGCAGCAGAAACTGTAAAAGGAATACGCTCAGTTTACATTCAACACCTGAGTGCGATAGTGGAGGATAATAAAATCTCTGAATTCCGGGTCAATGCAAAGATCTCTTTTGAGGTTCTGAACTGACCGGTAATAATTTCAAAATAGTTGATACTTTAATGGGTAAGTTGTTATAAGACTAAGTATAAATCACTATTTGGTCAGGCAACATATAAAAAACCATGAATAAAATCCTTACCGATATTTCTCTTTTCCTGACGTTGGTCATTTCTCTTTTAAGTTGTAATTCAAATAATACTGCAGGAGATTTTAATGAGTTTGCACTTTACTCAACCAAAGAAGTATTTGATTCTGCAGCAGGATATAATAAAATGATTCCGATTGTTGATCGATGCATCTCAATTCCAACCAATCAAAGTCTGATCAATACAGCAACTATTTTACTTGATTCTGTATCTGCAAACAGTTTCAATAATCTAAAACTCGAAGTTACAGGGATTTATAATAATAAAGATAGTCTTGAAATATTAAAAGTAAATTTAAAGGAGAATCCCGGATTTAAGATGCCTGATAGTTTGGGGAATTATCGGAGCTGGTATGAGTATTTTCAGGGATCAATGGGTGGCGGGCAAACAACCATTATTCTTATCGAATCTACATTACAAAAACAGTTTAAGGATGAGTGGATAGATGGAGTAGAGTTTTATTACCAAAATGAAAAAATTGGAGAATGGGATCATGTTTCTTTATCAGGAATAATTAAACGCAAATAGTATCACAAAGCCTGACAGGTACAAATGCCGGACATTTTAACCACATTTGGCCGGTT
>DNOQ01000579.1:2055-4723 GCA_003501665.1 Bacteroidales bacterium
ATTATTTTCGTATGAAATTAATCTGTTGCAAATACAGCCTTCTTATTTATGCTCTGATTTTTATGCAAGTATATTTCTTAACTTCCTGTAATACAAAATCATACAATTCAAAAAATAAAGCAGTGAAAATTGGTTTTTCTGGCTTTTATCTTGACATGGACTATTTAAAAGTTAAAAGTGTAATGGATTCTTTGCTTAACAGTGGTGAATTATACTATTTTGAAACTGCAGATATACTTGGGAATAAACAAAAAAACTTATACTATGATTTTTCAGGAATAAGTCCTTTTCTATGTGCAAAAGTTAATCTCCGGGGAAGTCTTATAGTTGATCAGAGGTTAACCAGTATTCAATTAACTCTATGCACCAGGTCAAATTCAGGGGAGCAAGGATTTTCATATAAATGTGACCTGAATGAACTTAAAAGATTATTTGAATTATATACAGAAAAATATGGAAAACCAACCTTACTTGGCCAGGGAGAAAAATATGATTGGTTGGCAAAGAAAATATCTTATGTTTATTCCCCGGGTCCAAAAGGAAGATGGGTAATGGATAAGATATATTTTTGGGAGAGGGGAAACTATATAATATATTTTGATTTTGGATATCCGGAAACTTTAATCAATTCAGGTAATCTGATTACAGAATCTGCTGTTCCTGATTTGCCTGATTCGACAAGTGTTCCTATAATATACTATGACTTTACACAAGACTATATAGATAAGCTACTTGAAAAAGCAAGTAGAATGAAAAGGGAAGAAATTTAAATTTGTATCTTTGATGAAAACAGGGAATAATGGAGACAATTAGAATTGATATAATAAATCCCAAGGCAAAATCAATTCTGCAAAATCTGGCGGATCTTCAGGGAAAAAAATCTTCCATTGAAGGTTCATGGAAAGCTGTTTATGGAAAATGGATTGCATATGAAGAGACATTCCCTGCTCAGATCAGGGGAGATCAAATTAAAATGTTCTCAGAAAATTATTACATGTTTGTTGGTCAGTTTGTACTGGACACATTGATTGTAAATAATTATGGTTATGGAACATACACACTTGACGGAAACAAATTTGAGGAAATAGTAAAGCTGCATGCCAATGAATCAAGAATTGGGGGGAAAATACGGATTTTAATTGAAGTAAAGAATGATACTCTTACTCAATGTTGGCCAGCAGATGAGAACTGGAATCTTCCTGAGGAATACAGTGTTGAAAAATATGTCAGGGTGAATTAATATTAAAACTATTTGTTTTAAGAATGCAGTTCAGTCCCCGGAAATAACCCATAGGCTTTTCTGCTTCTTAAATAAGCAACATTGTCCCCGGATAACTGAATATCTGTTGCCAGTAATTATATATCCAAGTCTAAATTATTTATATGAATAAGTCAGTTGTGCACATCATAATTATTGTTTTGATTGTTTCGAACAGTTTCATGCAGGATGCTGCCGCTGTTGAGATTCTGGATTTCGATGAAAATGGTGAATTGATAATTCCCCCCGGTATTATTATTGATGGCTACGATAATAAAAAATGTTTCTATGCTTCAATTATTATTGGTGACGTGGATAACGACAAGCGGAACGAAATGATTGTCGGTTGGAAAGAAAAACAAAAAGTCAATAAAGGGACTATTCTGGGTTATGAGGTGACAGATACCAATGTATCAGTCAAATATACTTTTGCCTTTGAAGACGAGGCGCTTGATATGTCATATTTTGAGAAAATGATGGTCATTGCTGATGCCGATAATGACGGGAAGAATGATCTGATTGTATCAACCCGCGGAGACAATATGTCAGAGAATATTGAGAGTCATCATTACGGACATGTTTTCATGTATTCGATTCAATCTGACGGTACTATAAAAAAAGACTTATTAGTTGATATGAATGATGAATATGCAGAATCGTCATGGATAGATGTCGGAGATGCGGATAATGACGGGAAAAATGAAATTGTCCTTGCTACAGGAAAGGGAGACCGGACAAAGCCCGGAAGATCATTTGTGATTATGGTGGAGAAGAAATAAATAACCTTAAAACTAAAGCAACTTTCCCGGAATAAGTCTGACTATGGAAAATAAGTGGAGTAACTTTGAAAGACAATAAGTTGAATATTTGTTATGAGCAGCATTAGCAATTATGATAAATTCATGGATAAAATCAAAGCCGGGAAGCTTTGCAGGGGGATTGTCATCACTTTGAATGACCTTACTGTTTCTGAGCTGGCAGCTGAAGCCGGATATGATTTCACATGGATCGATATGGAACATGCTCCTTTGACTATTGAATCTGCTTTGAAGCATGTGATGGCGGTTAAAGGAACTGATTGTGCACCCCTGGTAAGAGTGCCCTGGAACAAAGCCGAGGTGATCAAACCTGTTCTCGATCTTGCACCGGCTGGTATAATTATCCCGATGGTCAATACGGCTGAAGAGGCAAAAGCCGCAGTTCTGGCCTGCCGTTATCCTCCCGCAGGTATCCGGGGATGCTTCGTCAGGAGGGCAAACAGATTTGGGCAGACCACTTTTAGCGAATATCTGAAAACCTCGGAATCGGAGCCCTTGGTCATTATCCAGATTGAGACCATGGAGGGAGTCAGTAACCTGGATGAGATATTGAAAGTCCCCGGGATCGGGAGTATCTGCATTGGTCCTCTGG
>DNOQ01000325.1 GCA_003501665.1 Bacteroidales bacterium
AGTAACATGTAACTGCTTCGAACTGAATATAGCTTTTATCTCAGCCTCGATCATCTTAGTTTCCTTGTTATTACCTCTAATCCCTTAGAGAACTTTCTCATTGGTTACACATGACTATTCACTATGAGTATCCTCTTTTATCTTTATAAATATTACCCACCACATTACTAAGGAGAAAAATATCAGATAGAAAATTCAAGCCATATTAAAGTCTTTATATATTTGTTGCCTTGTTTTTCGAATAAATTTAAGAAATGAAGATGTCGACAGATCTATCGATAATTCTCACGAGGTCGGTTAAGAGTTTTGGCTTTAAAATTATCTACAGAGTTTCTTCTCTAAGTAATATAGGAAAAGGACTTGATCTACTGAAGAAATATTTAGATGGCAGAATGCTGACAACAATAGTTGCTTAGAAAGCTCATAAGGGTCTTCCCGGCGAATGCAACAAATTTGGAATCGTCGAGAATCTCAAAAGAATGAAGGCAAAATTATATTTTGCTTTCATTAATAAGATTGTCTGTGTTATTGATGGCGGAAAAATTGTGAATGAAACGGACCAATCGTTTGACGGGGCTGTGGGGTCTCGCAAAAAGATGAAAGACACCCTATCTAAAGCTGAGTCTCCAGATGTGGAATTTCTTCGATATATCCCAATTTGTGTATGTAGGCAATCAATTTGTGCATTTGAGCAAGCTGCTTATCTTAAAAGGACTTAGAAACTTGTGAATTTAGGCAACTCAAAAATCTAAATATGTGTATTGAGGCAAAACAATTTGTAGATTCAAGCAAAAAGAATATGTGTTTTCAGGCAATTCTATTATGCATCAGATTGATATTAAAGGTTTTTTCTGCGGTCCTTATTGTATTTAGATATTTATATATCTCTTATAAATAAGGAGCATAAAGAGAGGAGAGGATTGAAAAGGAAAAATGAGACGAGTGAAAGGAATTACAGTCTGTTCCCCGAGACTGTTAAAAAAAGCAGCGACAGGTTCATGAGAGAGGAGATACATTTTGCAAAATATCCTCTTTGTTTGTTCTCTAATAAAGAAAAGAAAACCGTAGTTGCCTTTTATCCTATCCCCGGAGTTGAGTGGAAACTGATAGCAAATAAAGATGCAGAAAGCGAAATCCCCATAGGTCGTCATCTTGATTACCTTTACGCAATGCTCTACTTACTCTCCGAGGATACCCAGTACAGGTTCGATAGAAACACCATCTATTTCACACTGAACAGGCTTGTTCTTACTGCGGGAAAGTCTCCCTGTAAACCTGAATTTGACATAGCAAGGGAGGCCATAAAAAATTACAAATGGCTGGGGATCAAATCAACTCTTTTTAAAGTTTGGGAGGATGAAGAGCCCAAGACTGTAGAGAGGACTATCTCAATCATACAAGACTATACTATTGTTGAGGCGAACAAAAAAGGGAGAAGATTTAGATTTGAAGAGGATCCCAGTGGTTATTGTACAGTCATTTTTTCAGATTACATTATGAAAAATCTGCGAAGTCTCCAAATGAGTAAAAGATTGAATTTTTCATTCATGTTAAAGTTGGGTAGCCCCTTGGCACGCCGCTACTTCAGGTTAATTGATGCATGGAAGGAAGAAGAGGCGGTGGACGGTAAGAATATAACCGTGCTCGAAAAAGATATCATTGAAATTGCTACCCAGCTCCCTATTCAAGACGGTACTCACGATGTTTATATAAAAAGAAGAATAGATCCCGTTCATGACAAATTGCAGGAACTCCACTATTTAAGAGGAATAGACTATAAAAAAGATGGTAAATCTACAAAGGTTCTCTGGTTCTTTTCCGATTTCAACACTCACGAGGCCCTGGCTTTTAACGAACTGTACAGAAGAGGAGTCTCTGAAATAGCATCTAAGAACTTCATCTTAAAAGATAGAATACCGATCGCAAAAATAATGGACTGCATCCGTTACTATGACATTGTTTGCAAACAAAAGAAGAAAGAGAATAGAGCCATTGGTCCTTCTTATCTTGTGAAGGTTCTAAATGATACCGACTATGAATTAGTCAAAAAGACTATACACGAGCACGACAAAAGGGAAGAGACGAGACGCCGCGAGGAAGCCTTTATCAGGGAAGAAGAAGCTCGGCTCTTTTACGACAACTTCTGCTACAGAAAAATACAGGAAGAAATTGGCAAACTATCGGAAGATGAGCAGTTCCGTCTTAAGGAAGAGGCAACTGCCTCAGCTGGGGAAATCAATAAATATGAAAATAGCAAGACTAATAAAATTTCGGTCACTATTATGATGGTTGAAATCATGAAAAGAAAGATTAATCTGCCAACGTTTGAGGAATGGTATAAAAATAAAAACAACGGAATAATATCTGAACTTCCTGATTTGCCTAAATGCACAAATTAATAGCTGTCACTGCAAATGTTATTCAGACACTGTGAAGTGGCGTTACCCTCCAAGCAGCCCCATTGTTTCATTAGAACTCTTTATTGCATAGATCTGCAAATTACAGGATCTGCCTTCTCTTTCTATCATGTCTAAGGCATATATATATATGCATCTGCCACTGCAGGTAATAGAATTTGCTTAAAATTATATTTTTTGCTTAAATACACAAATTCTTAACGCATATAATCTGTATATTGAGACAATCTTAAAAAACGGGTCAACTATCCCAATTTATCGGGAATTGCCTGGATACACAAATTAGCATAAAGCGCAATTTGTGTGTTCCGTCCATAACCTTTTGTCCTGGTTTGAAAGTTTTTGCGTCATCATATAAAATTAATACTCAATAATGAACACGAAAAAGCTTAAATCGAAAGAGAAAAGAATACTTCTTGTCGACGACGATAAGAACATCTATTACAGCCTGCAGATGGTCTTTGAAGGTAAGCACTACAACATCCAGCACGTGGAGAACTGTAGTGCAGCAATGAAGATGATTAAGAAAGTTCCTTATGACCTTATACTTATGGATATCATGCTTCCGAGAAAAAGTGGTATTCTTTGTATGGATAATGTTAAGAAAGTTAGACCCGGGATACATATAATGATAGTCACTGCAGTCAATAATGTTCAAGCCTGCCGAGAGGCTTTCTTAAAGGGTGCATGTGATTATATAACAAAACCTTTCTCCGCTCATGATTTATTAGAGAGAGTAGAACATGTCTTCAAGTCGAAATCCAAGGGTAGGGCAGCAAGATGAACAAAAAAAATAAGGGCTCTTTTTTATCGACAATAGAGAACTATATGGCAGAGAACGACTTACGTCCTGCTGATATATATAAACCATCAAAGGGCAAAGTGACACAAACTTTGACTCACAGAATTCTGGCCGGCACCGCCATCCCCGATAATCCTGAAATCATCGATGCTATAGCCATTGCAATTGGAGCAGACACGAAACTGCTGAGAAGATATGCAGCCATGGACAGATGCAGCAGCATCTGCACATCATTGAAGGTTGATAAAAATGAGGTTTTAGGAACGTCCAGGGGTACAAAAACGTATAAAGTGCCTCTCATTAAGCAGGATCAAATCCTTAAATACATATCAAAAGAGGGTTATGTAAATAAAGACTCCGGTATTTTTATAACTCCGGTAGTAGACTGCGGCCCGCAAGCGTATGCAATAAAGATTGTCAACGATGACCTGCATCCTAAGGTGGAACGGGGAGATATATGCATTGTTGATGCTGGAGAAGAAGTAGACCGCTTCGATTTTGGTGTCATTGGTACCAGGAAGGACATTTTATTTGGAATGATAAGAGTCTATGATTCCTTTTATGTAGTAGAAACTATTCAGCACTTTACAACCCAAAACATTGAAAAAGAAAATGCTCTGTTTGTTCATCGCGTTGTTGATATCATTAGACGGAAAAAACCAAAAACAAAGTAGCCTTTCTCTATTTTTTACTGTACCTGCTAAAAACTCACCAAATGTTGTCTGTCAGAATTAGCTGTTTGCACAATTAGCTCCCGTTATTCTCTCGCCCATAACTATTTTCAGTGTTTCTGTCTTTCGGAAGCATCTCTACAGTCTTTCCCAAAATTAACCGTAATATAAATAATATCAGAAGTATATTTATGCAATGAATAAATAGCATATTGCTAATATTCATAGAGTAAATTATCATAATGTCTTTATTTAATAGTTGAATTGGAGGGCAAAGATGCAAAAGAGTTCTGAAGCAAAAGAGTCTAAGGGTCTTGTTAAGAACGTTCCTCTCAAAAACATCATTTTAGATCAACGGACAAATTCCAGAGCAGAGACCAGCGAGACCCGAATAGAATTTTTCTATGATCTTTACAAAAATGATCTTAATCATGACATCGATCCGATCGAAGTGCTTCTTATTCAGACAGGCGATCCAAAGACGATTAAATATCTTGTTATTGAGGGAGTTCACAGATTTACCGCTCTTACCAGACTGAATGCAAAAGAGGCCCGGGCCAGCATTCATACTGAGCCCTTTATGACTATTGATGACCTGGAAAACAGGACACTGCGGGCCAAAATCCTTTATTTTTCCTGTAAATATAATTCCCGTTCAAACCTGCCTCTTTCCTTGCAGTGCAGACTTCGTGATGCAAAAGAGCTGTATGAAAATAACTACATGCCCGAAGAAATTGCTGAGGCTTTATCTGTCTCAACGTCGACTGCCTACAGATGGATAGAACAGATAAAGGGCAAGGAAAAGGTGGAGCAGGATAGACAGATAAAGCAGTCGCAAAAAGAGATGGCTGAAAAGCTTCTTCAAGAGGGCAAATCTATCAAGCAGACGGCCAAGGAAACCAGCTTAAATAAACGTACTGTAAAAAAGATAAAAATTGATAGAGAAACAACCAGACAACAAAGTGATGGGGTGGGTGCATCTTCTCACCTGGGAAAGTGCATCCCCCCCGACACCTTCTCAAATATCCTTCATCAAGACGCACAGCACATCAGCGGCATCAACAATGAAAATGGAAGCAATAAAGGGAATGGAGATCAGCCGTCTCAACTTCTCTACTTGAAGGACCCTATTGATGAGCTTCCTTTCGGCGACGTTTCTTCAGTGGTTGCCGGTCCACGAGAATTGACTGAAGCTGATAAAGAAAGAGTGTTGGACATGTTTGCAAAGATATATGACTTTATCCGAACCTGCCCATGGTTTCCCGGGATTGATAAGTACGCCCTGTCAGATATACTTTCCATTCTCTCCTCAAAGTCTGAAAATCTGCATAAAGCAATCAAGGATGGCGGCTTTAAGAAACTTTATGAACGGGCCAGAACACTTAATGATGAGCGTTTAAATGAAATCAATGAGGCAGGCAAGACTATCCGCAGTAAGGAAGAGATGATAAAGCAACTTAACAATGAACTATCTATGCGTAAAAAATACTGTAAATCAGATTGTGAATTCTCCAGGGAAAAGCACCGCGAAGAGATCGAACGCAGTATCGGTTATCTTCTGGAAACCCTCAATACCCTGAAAAAGGGTGTCACAGAAGGCTATTTAACAGATATTAATAAAAAGACAATTAATGTTCCGGAGGAAGCTCATCCCTCTTTTCATCAGCTAATTCTTAATACCTCCTATGTGACTATCTCGCATTTTGAAGCGGCCGTCCTTCATGACTTGCATAATTCCGGGAATATAGCTGCTTTTCTGGAACGGTTTATTGATATAGCTGAAGTTCTCAAGCTGACAAACAGAAAAGATATATCCGAAAGAGTCCAGGATCTAAAGAATAGTTTTGGCGAACTAAATATTTCCAAACAATAATCCTTTAAATATCATAAAAAAACATAGTCAATAAAGGAGATGAGTAATGGACATACTCAAGGAACTTGAGAAAGACTGTGAAAGTCGTTGTCAGAAATTCTTAAAACGCTACTACCGGCTGATTATGAAGCTTGCCAGGCGACGTTTGGGAGAGAACTTTAACCCGACGGAGATACTTTCAGAGGCGGCAATTGCATTTCACAGATGGTCTTTCTACCACAGCCGATCAAAGCGTACAAAGATGTCTTCATCGTTTTCCTGGTTCTTTAATAAACGGCTGGATATCTACGAACGGAATGGAGGCTGTAGTGTCAAAGACGATGGTGAATGGAACCATAGGAGGTATTCTGAAAGTGACAGTGGCGATGAGTTTTCTCCGAAAGATCTTGCTGAGACTGTGTTTGACTGGCACAGCGATGATGGTTTCTTTGCCGCCGATGATGCCTTTTGTCTGGAAAGAGAGGAGAGGCTCTTTTATAGTGCTCTTAGCAATGGAGCTGAAGATATTCCTCTCTCAGAAGAAGTTAACGATTCAGGAGATGAAATATCCGACGATGAGGAAAAAGTAATTCCTGAAGAACCTTATGGCGCCAGATATCTGGTTTGTATTGAAAGCTTCGTAAAAATTCCTCTGTTGTCATCAGACCTCCAAAAGATTATCAGGCATCTGTCACATGATAAACAGGAAGCAAACAATATAGCTTACGGAAGACTAACAAAGAATCGGTCCGTAAGGAGCGCTGCCAAAATAGTTAAGAGCATTCTTCAGTGGCAGGTCTCAGGAACTCCATATAAACTGTACGTGGGTGTTTGCCTGAACGGCACCCGACATCATCTTCTTGTCCTCGCGCAAACGGAAGAAGAGGCGAAGAAATTTCTTAAGCCGTATGGGACCATGCTCGAACTTCGTCCCTTGGCCGGAGATGAATAACACTTTGTGCTGGTAATACTAACTATATTTGTTGAACAAGCATTGTGAGGGGGCGAGATGAAAATATTAATAAATAGGGTAGGGGAAATAAACATTAACGAAATCCATAGGATCAAAGAAAAACTAAGTTCCACTTATACGGAGGATGAATAAATATCGCGGATAACACAGCTACTTCCCGCAAATACAGGACCGCAAATTGGGCTGAAGTTAGAGGTCCCGTAGTTGACATCCAATTTGCTGATAATGTGCTTGTCCTGAAAGTACATACAAATGACAAACATAACGGCAAAACCAATCCTACAGACCATATCATCAAAATTCGTTCAGACACCGGTCTTTTTTCTATCGCTAAACTTACCCAGGCAGGGGATCTGGTAGAAGTCTGTGGCCCCATTGCTACCGACAGATCTATCGTTCCGAGCAAGTTTGAGAATTTCTCCTTTTATTCGGATAACCGAATCAACGCCTTAAGGCAAGAGGTAAGCGTATAGAACGTCTTTCGAAACATCATTGCGTGTGTTGCCCATCAAATGCCGCACTAATTCTCTCTCTGCTGAAGGAGAAATCTTCCGGGGTTTTCGGACACAGTATAGTCACAGGAATTATTGCAAGGGAAATAGCTGTCGATATCGGCCTCTGCGACGATGAGGTGAACATATTATATCTTGCAGGACTTCTGCATGATATAGGGAAGATCTTTATTGAAGATTCAATCCTGCTCTCTCGTGAAAACCTCACCTTCAAGCAGTTCAATATAATAAAACAGCATCCGGAAAGAGGTGCCAGGACAGTCGAGAGATTTATTTCCGAGAAATTAGCTCCGCCGATCCTTTATCACCATGAACTTCCGAACGGAAAAGGGTATCCCTATGGATTACGAAACGATGAAATACCGCTTTCTGCCAAGATCATTTCTACTGCGGACAAGTTTTCCGCATTAACTATGGAGCGTCCCTACAGATCAGCTCTTGTCACAGATATGGCGGTACTGGTTATAGATGACCATATAAAAACATTCTTTGACGGGAAGAGCCGATTCGTGCGAAGTAGTCTCAAATCGCTTAATATGAGAGATCTTCATATTTTATCCGCCCAAATCTCTAACGATATCGACTCTCTCCTTGCTTCATTGAAATACTCTATATGAGCTGGGCCACCGAGGACGAAGTATTAAAACATCACCGGATGCTTACAAAATCAGAAGCTTATTCCAGACAGGCATTACTATCAATCGTTGTCAGTACTTTATTTTCTCTCACCTTTTTCATCAGTCACGTTGTCTCGTATATCTTGTTATTCTCTTCCTCCGTGTTCATTTTCTTTTACTTATTTGATACTTTCTACCCGTGCAGACAGTTTCAAAGCTTTAAAAGAATGGCAGAGAGAAAAGCTCCAGAAATTGAGAAATCACCTCATGACACCGTTCAATCCGATAGGCATTTCTTTGAGGATTCTGCCATCAGGGATAACCGCAATATTTTTTTACGATTGATTTTTACACGAGAGGTCTTATTTGTTATTGAACTGCTTATTTCTCTTACTCTTTCCAATATTCTTCTGAGATTCTTATCTTCCATGCCACCGTGGCTTGTTCTTTCAGAGATGGTTGCTGTCAATGCAGGAGCCTCTTTCCTCTTAGTAACAGTTTATATTTCGTACATTGACTCTCTCGAGATAGACGAATTTCCTACTGATTGGCGGGATAAATTTATGCTTCGCTTTTTAAAAATGTTCAGTTACTCGCGCAACTACTTTTTTGTCGGCGAAGTTAATGGCAAAAAGATAGGGTTGCCCCGTATGTTGCGCTTTCTCCATACGATGATCGGAGCTCCCACAGGTGAAGGAAAAAGCTCAAGTCTGATCATCCCGCCTCTACTTTTCGACTCCGATAGTATCGGGTCAGCGGTCGTTCCTGATGCGAAGTCTCCTGAGTTATTTAACTGGGTGGCAGGACGTTGGCTAAAGAACGGTAAGAGAGTCTTCCTTTTCGATCCATGGCATCCCGACACTATCGGAATAAATCCGCTTCCCGATGCCGACGACAATGACTTGCTCACGATTGTGGATGTCATCATGAGGGAGAGGGAGGAAATCTTAAAGGAAGATGCATTCTTTAAATCCCGAACCAAGTATCTTCTGTTTGCAATACTAAAGCTGGTACAGAGTTTCAACGACGAGTACTGCAATATGGCAAGCGTTTATCACATAGTCCAGAGCGTGGATACACTGAAGAATTTTGTTGATGCCGCCCCAGAAGTAATTCAGAAACTATTTTCCGACTTTGATGATCTGTATGCTGAGACGAAAGTAAATGCCCTTACGAGCATCAGAGAGAAGATGGACGTCTTCATGGAAGCCAGCGTCAGGAAAGCATTTTCCAGGAGTGAATTTAAACTGAGTCTGCTTTTCAGGGAAAAAGAACCTTGCCTTCTTATTCTCGGATGCCCTATCGACAAAAAGGAACCCGGCACGAAAATCGCGAGCTTACTTGTAAATCTTATTGTAAACCTCGCTTTCAGAGAGCGCCGGCTTCAGAAGCAGGCGATACAGAGAGGAGAGCAGACTTACACTCCAAATGACCTTTATCTGTACCTCGATGAGCTGCGAAATCTCAAGATTACGGCCCTTGCCGACCTTATATCCATTGCCAGAGAGACGAGAACCCATGTAATCGACTCCGTAACGGACATAATGTTTTTCCGCTATTATAAGGAAGACTTCTCCGGGTTAATGGGCAACCACAGAACTCGTATTTTTATGAGGGGGCTTGATTACGATTCTGCAAAATATGTTTCAGACTCCCTGGGCAAGCATGATGTAGCAACGTATAAGTATTTTAGAGGACTCATGGCGAGTCAGGAGCAAAGGAATCTTCTTGATCCGGACAAAGTGATGAACCTGCCTGAGGACAAGCTGATTATCTTTTCTCCCAAAACAAGGCCATTTATTGCCGATAAAGTTAGCATCTATAAAACCAGATGGCTGATGAAAATGAAGGACAATCCCCCCAAACGGATCAGGGAACTCTATCATGACTGGGGGTTAGCCGAAGAACCCCTTAAGGATACCCAGTTCCCGACTGTGGACGGTTCTGACCTCTACGATTTTGCAAAAATCAAGGGTAATAAGACTCCGGAGCAATTGCAAACAAACATAACGATGCAAAAGGTACATCGCGAACGACTGGGTGGAGGAATCTTTTCCAAGGAGCCTCAACGTGAATCCACTGTGGAGGATACTGAGGGAATTCAACGTCAGATTCGGGAAGATGAGGAGATCGGGGGAATAGCCGGTGGTATTTAATAAATTAATCAATATTTCGAAGGAGAAGGAATGCACAAACAGGATGATACATCCGGACTAAATTTTACGCCGCCCCGTCATCTCATAACTGCGCATAGCATGATTCAGCAGTGGTATGTTTCAGAATCAAGCGGGCAACCTTTCGCAAAGGAATTTTTTACCCTGGAGCATATTATGCAATTTTCCATGGTAGCCATTAAATCTGCTTTACNNTGTACTTTTTGCAGGAGAACTACCTTACAGAGCGTGTAACCCAGTTATTCTTCTGGCAGGTTCATGGTTCCCCTCTTTTCTGGTTTACAAAGCTTGCGAGCTTCATGGGGCTTTTGTTTTCTTCTGTACTGTGCATCATGATGGCTCGATACTACACCGGCACAGTCACTAAAAAAGCGATCAACTCAATTTTTGTCACGAGAGCCATCTTCCTGATCTGCTTCTCCCTTGTTGCGTTTCTCATGCTTGGCGTTATCTTTCAGGCCCTCTCAAACGAAACCACTTTAAACAATATCTATAAGTATTTCAGTCAGATAAACCCCGCTGTCGGAGTCAAAGTCTACTATTTCGTCGTTAATTATTTCCGCAGAGCCCTTTTTGAATCCGGAATTGTTGTGATTGTCGCAAGTATCTTTTCTGTTTTTGTTCCATTCTTATCTATCGCTTTCTTTAAAGTATACAAGAGGAAGACAACAGACCTTGGCATACAGGTGGAATAATGATGTATGAAACGATATATTCGTATCTTTACAGTTTCGCCAATTACAAGGTCCACGGAATACTATTTTGCAGAATGATTGCTCCGGTTGTTCTGATCGTATTGCTCTGGATTTCGAGAATAGTAGCCTCTTTCATAATAAAAATCTTTGCTGTAGGGTTTGCCGTTATTCTTTACTTCCTCCCTATCGTTATTAATGTTTTTGTTGTCTGAGGAGGCATCCGGTGGCTATTAAAATCGTCTTTGCAAATCATAAGGGCGGAATAGGAAAAACGACCAGCGTCCTGAATACTTCCAGTTTTCTTTCGCTAATGGGGAAGAAAGTTCTCTGTATGGATTTCGACCCCCAGTCAAACCTCACCATATCATTCGGGATAGATATCATATCTCTTCCGGTCAGTATTTCAGAGGTTTTTCTCGGCAAGGTATCCATAGATGAATCAATCGTTTCTGTATATCCTAATCTTGATATTGTTCCCGCCCGCACTGATCTTTCCAGAATTCCTGCTTCGGACTTCGTGGTTAATCATTTCAGGAAAAATGAAATCATAAAGTACAAAATAAAGGAAGTAGACGATGTCTATGATTTCATCCTTATGGATACATCATCCTCAAAGGATGTTGTTAATCTTCTGACAGTCAACTGCCTCTCCTTTTCAGACTATGTCATAGTCCCCATACAGTTCGAGCACTTTGCGGTGGCCGGTCTTGCACAGCAGATGGACATCATCAAGGATGTCCGGGACCAGTGGTTGAATCCGGAGCTGAAGCTTTTAGGCATTGTGGGTACATTTTTCCAGAACACAAAGAATAATCGCTACCATCATGATATGGTAAAAAATACCAATGCGGGGCGATTCCTTTTCGAAACAATGATACGAAGGAATACTGCTCTTTCCGTGAGTGTATCCAGGGGGCTTCCGATAACGCATTTTGACCGTACATGCAATGGATATCTTGATTACTATTCTTTTACTGTTGAAATGCTGAAGCGACTAAAGATTGAAGCTGGTGCCGCAGATTATGAGCGGGTCAAAGCTGTATGATCACATTAAAGAAAATAACTGTTTCCATAGTTGTTATCTCTTCTTTTATCTTTCTTCATATTGACGTTTATGCATTCTGCTTCGAAGAAGCAGGTATGATGTATAACATTTCACCTTCGCTTCTCTGGGCGATAGGCAAGGGCGAGTCTAATTTTAATCCTAACGCAATAAACTGGAATAGAAACGGGAGTTTCGATTTCGGGGTAATGCAGATCAACTCCAGCTGGACAAGGGTAATAGGGCAAGAGGCCTGGCTCAGTCTTCGAGATCCGTGCTACAACGTTAAAGTCGGTGCATGGATACTCTCTCACTGCATCAACACCTATGGCTACACGTGGGAAGCAGTTGGTTGCTATAACGCGAAGAGTAAAACAAAAAGGAGTACGTACTCGCGGAAAATCTATGGCATTTTAAAACGCTATGATTTATTTTTTGCGGGTAACACAGAATAGACTTCTATCCCTCGTCATCTTCTTTCTCAACTATTTCATTCCAAATATATTTCTTCTATCCCTGATTTCGGAGCTACTTTTAACGTTTTGCCGGTAATATTATAAAAAAAGGTATTACCAGTAGATCAGTATGTGCACTGAAAAGGGAGAAAGAACAATCAACGGAGTATTTCAATGCCTCGATTGCAGCATTTCTCATATAAGGAAGCCAGATATGGACTTCCTTACAAAATGCACATTGCTTGGCCGGCGTCCTTATAAGCACGGCATCTATGTTTCAGTTCCTTCAGATCCGGACGTTTTGATCGCCGTTCTCGAACGCGGTTTCTCCGACTCTTTCGTCAAATGTCTCAATTTCGCATCCACTCTTTGTTGCTCCTGGATACAGTTCGACTTCGACGGTGCGATACACAACCGATTGGATATCATAGAAGGGGTTGATGCCTGTAAACCCGCGCCCTTGTATTGCCGCCAAAGCCGCAAAAGATATCTGTTCTTCACAACGCCAAGCCACGGCTATCTTGTCGCTCCCGTTGAAGAGTTACTCTTAAAGGGCTGTCAGTTGTCTGGCTACTCAGTTGTCGTGGGGAGAACGGTATTCCTTGAGGAAGACCTCGACGGTCCGGAATTCGGCAATTTAGTGGACATAAACACCGAGGACATAGATTTCATAACCGTTACTTCGTTCAAAAGGACCAATTATCCTGCGTTAGACATGGACTTGCTCGGTAAAAAAATAGCGGCAGAGAAATAGAAGAATGTTCACAAGGGTTACAAAGCATATAAAAGCGAGGTGCTATGACAACTACAAATGAAAAAAAGACGAAAGTTATTTCGGCGAGAATCCCTCCGGCAGTGTCGCAGGAAATTGATATCATAAGCAAGAACACGGGCATTTCGCGAGCAAAAGTTGTATTGGCAGCTCTCCGTGTATTCTTCTCTGACCCTAAACGCAAGAAAATATTATCCCCTATAGAAATGAGATTAGACGAAATTGAGGAAAGATTGTCAGATATAGAACACCGCCTTAAGATGCCAGATGGACAACAGTAATAAGAATGCAAGCCGTGGCAATATACGCCCAGCCGTCAAAATCAGTATGTCTCCTTCTATCGGAAACGACTATGTATATGAGACTGAAGGTGAATTTCTACCGACCGGCATTGATCGCATTTGTAACAGGATGGATTGAGTATCTTTGGAATTAGGGCAACGTGCGACTTACGTTCCGAAGATAGCACGCCTTTTTTCTCGCCGTCACCTCCAAACAGATAAAAAAAGTCCGAGACTAAATGTGATGATTATCACAAGAATGAAAGATAACGTTTGAATTCACCGGCCTGCACGGCTTTTTGCGCAGGCCGGTGGAATGATAGGTTAGCCACGTTTTAGCTCTTTGGGGAGAAACGCATCAATTTCTTGATCGGAGAAGGTCATGTCCTCGTTTCGCTTCAATGCTTCCTGTGCCTTCTTGTATGCGGCATACGTTGTGCTCGGTGAGCCGGCATAAACAGAATGAAGTGCGCTGAGCAACTTGTCCCTTTCGGTTTGAAGCGCTTCTAAAGGCTTTTGTCCCATAGCAAGGTCAACGAGAAGCGAAAGATATTGCTCCCTTATTAGCCAGATTTCGTTAGCAGCCTGCTTGTGCTTTTGAGCCAATTCACCGAGATCGTAGTCCTTTGTGTAGGCGTTAAGGACTAGCAACGTTGTCGACAGAAGAACGCCTACCGTAGCACCAACATTTCCTGAGCCGAAAAATGTCGTAATAAAGCTACCCATGGTTAAGGCCGATAAGAATATCTGCCACAACTTGATGTTTGAGAGTCTCTCAAGAAGAATGTCTGTGCATTTTTCGTGAGTCTTGTGGGAGTAAACCACTCTCCCATAGCACTCCCTTACTTGACCTTCAAGCACTCGCCTCGACTCAGGTGTATCGTTAGTTTGGAAAGTCTGTTCCAAAGATGTCTCTCCATTTTTGCTTGGCAGACCACTCCTGTTTTGGGGTGGCGGTTTCATGCGCAATGGCTTCTATTGAAATGTTGTAGCAGCGCTTTCCTTTGTACTGGAACAGGCCCTTGCCATACACGTACTGACCACTGCCAGGCGCTTTCCAATACTCCTGATCTGCGTCCTGTTCAGCCATCCACTTGAAGAAATCTCTACACATGTAGTCGTAGTAGAAGTACGACTTGTCCCTGTACTGCCAACTTTCGATAAATTGGTACGCAAAGGTATCTATTAGTAGGCCACCAATGGGCACTTCCCACTTTCGCTTCCAAGCTCGCATCATCCGACACAGCGGAACGAGGTTTCCGTTGCAAGCATTGTTTCGATCTCTAATTGCCTGAATCTCTGGCTTGGGATTGGTTACCTTCCAACTCCCGCCGTTGTTGGCGTCAGGGTATGTGAAACTGTCATTCTTGTTGTTGAATGCTGGGACAACCTCGAAGGAGATTCCGTCATTAAATGGAACTACGATAACTTGGCCGTCTGCGCGAATACTCGTTGTGGAGTAGGTCTTCTCTATAGATGTCTTCACTGCCTGCAACATAGCGGATTGGCCATTGCCTGAATAGTTGTTGTATTTCTCATATTCCGAATATGGCAACCGGAAAATCATATCGAGGTCGCTGAACCCTTGGATCGCCGTATTCCGGCCATAAGAGCCCACGTAAAGGCTGTGCGACGTGTCGGACGTGGTATTCCAGAAGTCGGTATTCAGTCGGCTCGTGATGTTCTTGTATCGCGTAGAAATCGTTCCGCCATCTTGGACCTGAATGCTTGAGCAAAATTCGCTAAACCAGTCTGATAGCCCCATGTGCTCCCTTTCTGGCTAACAATGATTATACCGATACCGTATTTTTCGATTTTATTGCGAAATCATAGCACATCTGAAACTTTATTAAAAGTTAACGGGGTTAAGAATTAAATAATATCAATAACGGTATAACATAGGATTTTTGTCAACGTCCAATCATTTCAACTTAACTCTGCACAATTATATCATTCCCTGAAGGTCTCGATTAAAGGAAGTAATTTGCCCTGAGTGTTTCTTTTTATAAAGAGCATTCTGCATGTAGTGTTTCATTCATGGCAATGGCAGTTTGCATCCGAATAGGTCGCAGAATGTGCAGAAATGGGTGTCAGATTTGTATTAAAAATCTGCGTCAGGAATTAATCGTAATGACCGGTGGGAACGGGCCGGAATCTGCAAAGGTTTTTTCTATGGCAAAGCGAGGTTTATATTTTGAGAGGTAATATTATCAATGATGCCTAAAAAAGATTATAAGAACGGTTATCATGTCACTCTCCTTGACCAGAATGGTGATTATCTCGGAAAGTGCCGTCCCGCGACCGCGAGGATCATGCAGAGAAAGGGACTCATAGATGTCGTTTCCGGCGATCCCTTTATTATCAAGCTGAAGGTCGCTTTTACAGATATAAAAGGTAATATAGATTTAAACACAGTTACCACCTCCAAGTAGAAATTGGAGCGTTACCTCTCCGGAAGGAGAGCGTTTTCACTTACCTTTAACCTTTTTGGTTAGGGCGCCCACCTCTTGCTTAGCAGAGAGCAATGCTAAATCACCAAGGTGTGTATGACAGTGGTCAGATTTCTCTTTGCTTTCCTTCTAACGGTAATCCTTTGCAATTCTTCTCACGCTTCTGAAATCATGCAGATGGCGTATCTGCTCAAGTCAGTTGACGCTCCCATCAGGGTTCTGGAGGACAGGAAGTTCGTCATATGTGATACTTGCCCTCCCTATGCCAATCTGTCGGAGATAGTACAGGTTGTCAAGCCCGGGATCGTCATGCGTTTCAACCAGCCCCCTGTAAAGGTTACTCAGCCTGCGATTTCTGCCCCTAAAAAGGAAAGCAAAGAAGCTTTGGAAATCACTGTTTACTTCCCGTTTGGCGAATTCAAATTGAAAGGAGGTGAATCAGCAAAGCTAGATGCTGCGGTCGATTCTCTCAAGGCTGCAGACAGAATCGCAATCACAGGGTATACCTGCCACATCGGCTCGAAAAGGTACAACGATATCCTTGCCATGAAAAGAGCAAGGAAGGTCGCAGCTTACCTGGCATCAGAAGGTATATCAAGAGAGAA
>DNOQ01000322.1 GCA_003501665.1 Bacteroidales bacterium
ATTTCCTATAATCCCCTTTTAAATTATTACGGGCAGGACAGACTGAGGAAACTGAACAACCTGTTTGCCTCAATTTATGCTGAGATAAAGCTTCCGTTCGGATTCACCTTCAGGTCTTCATTCCAGCCAAGGTTTGGAAATACCCGGGATTATAATTTCTGGGATGCAAATACAACAACGGGATCAATGACTTATGCCGGCGGTTACGGAACACGTAACGATGCCGCCACAATGGAATGGATGATCGATAACTTGCTCAAGTGGAACAAACAATTTGGTGTCCATTCCTTTGACCTGACACTGCTCCAGAATGCCGAGAAGTCACAGAGCTTTTCAAGTACCTCTCAGGCTGCAACTTTCCTTCCCACTGAAGCCCTTGGTTTCCATGGAATGGCATTCGGTACCCTGCCCGCAGTAACCAGCAATGATACAAAATATACTGGTACCGCTCTGATGGCACGTCTTAATTATACAATGTTAGACAAATATCTTATTACAGCTTCCATAAGGCAGGATGGATTCTCTGCATTCGGTCAGGAAAATCCGACAGCATATTTTCCTGCACTCGCATTCGCCTGGAAAATATCGGACGAATCATTTTTCAGCGGGATCAGGGAGGTCATTAACCGGATGAAAGTAAGATTGTCATGGGGTGTCAACGGCAACAGGGATATAGGTATATATTCAGCACTTTCACAGCTTGCAGCTAATCAATATTATAACGGATCAACCACCCTTATCGGAACCTTTGCCAATACCCTGGCAAATACGGCACTGCGCTGGGAAAGAACTTCTTCCACAAACCTGGGTCTGGATATCGGATTCCTTAATGACCGTATTGACATTACCCTTGATTTATACAACAGTTATACCACTGACCTCCTCATGACACGTCAGCTTCCAAGGATTACCGGATTCAACAGCGTTATGGCTAACCTGGGAAAACTACAGAACCGCGGACTCGAGCTTACTGTCAATACCAATAACCTGACCACTAATAATTTAAACTGGAGGTCAAACCTGGTATTTTCGTTAAACAGGAATAAGATCCTTGAGCTGTTCGGAAATGTTTCAACCTATACTCTGCTCAATAAGGAATTCACGGGTGACGTTCCAGACTTCACCAACCTCTGGTTTGTAGGAGAGGGTCTTGATGTAGTATGGGATTACGACGTGATTGGTATATGGCAGAACAATGAAGCTGATGCTGCAGCCGTATTTCTTCAGAAACCAGGATGGTTGAAAGCACATGATGTTAATGAAGATGGAAAATATACGGCAATTCATGATAAAAAGTTCCTGGGCCATGATACGCCACGTTTTCGTCTTGGTCTGAGGAATGATCTCACATTCCTGAAAAACTTCACGGCATCACTTTTTATCCGGGCCGATCTCGGTCATATAGGTGCAGTACCATTTGTTAATCAGGGTACATCAACCTTTGACAGGCATTCCTGGTGGAGCAGGCCTTACTGGACACCTACTGATCCGAATAATGAATGGCCGTCTCTGGGGCATATATATGATGCCTTTGCAGGAGGTATTTCATTCTGGAAACCGAAATCATTTGTGAGGATCCAGGATTTCTCACTTGCCTATAATTTACCCGCCGCTTTGGTAAATAAAATGAATTTGAACAATGCAAGAGTTTTCATATCCGCAAGAAACCTTGCCACATTTACAAAATGGCCGGGTTGGGATCCCGAAACATCAGGCAGCGTAAGTAATTTGCCCATGCCGAAAACTTTTACCGTAGGTGTAAGCTTATCGTTATAAATACCGGAATCTTTAAATAAATAAAACTATAGTATATGAAAAGGATATATATAACATCAATGATTTTAACGGTAAGCCTTCTGTTACAAATATCATGCTCGGAAGACTTCCTGAAACCCGAACCTTTATCATTCCTGTCGCCTGATAATGTTTATGTGAATAAGGCCGGGTTTGAATCAGCACTTGCATCAATGAGAAAGAACCTGATAATGGATTCACATGGTGCTCAGGCCAACTCTCACATGCTCGTTGAAACACAAATGTCCGACATTGGGATCAATACATTTCACATGGATTCACGCCAGTTCATGCTGCCTACAAATAACCTCCTTTATACCACAACCTTCCAGGTTATGTATCGTTACGTAAAGGAAGCCAATGTGGCAATTTCAAGGATCGATAATGCAACATGGACAAGCGAGGCTGAAAGAAACGGAGTATTGGCAGAGGCTCTCTGGCACCGTTCCTACTGGTATTACAGGCTTGTCAATTCCTGGGGCGATGTTCCTTTTATCGGTGAAGAAATAAAAGGTGCAAAGCTCGACTTTGTCACACACAGCAGATGGGCAATCCTGAAAAAGATACAGACTGACATGGAATGGGCGGTACAATGGATGACTACGGCAAAAGTTGCCGGAGTGCCCAATAAATATGCCGGATATCATCTTTTAAGCAAGATTTATCTTGCAAATTGTGAATTCGATAAAGCCATTAATGCCTGTAATGAAGTGATCAATGGCCCTTTTGCCCTGATGCGGAACAGGTTTGGAATAGACGCTTCAATCAGTAATTGTAATGTGATGTGGGATCTTCATCGCAGAGAGAACAAAAATCTGACAATTAACACCGAGAATATTCTGGCAGTTGTTAACAGGTATGAGGCCCCGACTGCCGCAAAGGTATTCAGGACTTACACCGGTGGAACAACAACACTTACCGGCTGCAGCTCAATGAGATTTTATAATTGCACCTGGTGGCATTCACTTGCAAGGGACAGCCAGGGCAAGCGTCCAACAATCGACCAGGGGCCTGTTTACCGTTATCTTGGAAGAGGTAACCCCGACTGTCCGATGGTGGCATGGATGTGCTATGATGCATGGAATTACGGTGGCCAGACCTGGGATAATACAACAGATCTCAGAAGAGCTGATACCTGCTGGTACGACAAGCATGAGATTATCAGCAATAATCCGGCTTCAGTTGACTTCGGGAAACCGGTTAATCCAAAATATCTTGCTGATCTGAATGACAGCAATACAGTCTATTTCGCCATGTGGTGCATGAAAACCTGGAATAAGACCGACAATGAGACAGCAACTCCATTGGGTGGTGATGCTGACTGGTATGTTTTCCGCCTCGCGGAAACATACCTGAACAGGGCAGAAGCATACTACTGGAAAGGACAAATGGGTCCTGCAGCGGCAGATATCAATGTGGTCCGTGAACGTGCACAGGCCCTTCCAATAACAGCAGATGAAGTCACCCTCAATTTTGTCTTTGATGAACGTGCCCGTGAACTGTTTATAGAGGAAAAAAGGCATAATGAACTGGTCAGAGCATCGTATATACTTGCCAAACTTAACAGAGACGGTTATACACTGGCCAATTTAGGTACAAAGAACTGGTGTCAGGACAGATCATACAGCCGTAACCACTTCCTTTCGACACCAATAACCCGAATCGGGTATACAGCATGGAGAGAACCATTCCACAGCCTCTTTCCGATTCCCGACCAGGTTATTACCGCCAATACAGGCAATGTGATTAACCAGAATTACGGATATACCGGTTATGAAAATAATGTCGCCCCTGTAGAGACTATCGATTAATTGTGTATTGAATTTTGTCTGAAGCTGTCGGAAGATTCATTGTTCCGACAGCTTTTTTAACTTGCATTACTCATGAATTGATTTTCAAGCTCCCCGTAAATATCTATTTAACAACACGGATAATCGTTTGATGTTAAAGTTTATGAATTAATCAGATTAAGGAGTTTTCAGGGTTAAATGATTTAATATTACAGATGGATATATAATTACTGAACGATGA
>DNOQ01000247.1 GCA_003501665.1 Bacteroidales bacterium
CACAGATGCTGATTACCACGGTAATAATTAAAGTAAACAGTTTTTTCATAAATGTTGTCTTTTATATATGAGTCCAGTTTAATAAAGCGAGGCTTCAGTGTATAAATTTAAGAAATTCCTGATATTTTTTTGTTATATATTTAATTTTCTATCAAGAAATTAGGGCAGTTCGTCAAATTTTCCCTTCAATAATTCTAAAATGACGCATGACCACAATTATTTCAAATTTCAGGTAATGACTTAATACTGTTAATTTTGGGAAAACGGGGAGATTTCCGCCGGAATCACAAAGAATATTATGCTTCCGAGGTTACAGCGTGAATCAGTGCTTTTATATATCCGTATGCAAATGCAAATCCCTGGAGAGAACTTGCAGGATCGGGATGATGAGGGACATGATCAGGACAGATCATCCCGGAATAACCGACATCCCGCAACGCTCTGATTATTTCCAGGAAATCCATATCGCCGTTATCTGGAAAAACTTCCATGAAATTGTTCCAGCCGCCCTTTATATTTCGCAGATGAATATTGAAGATCTGATTCCTCTCTCCAACCCATTTTATGATCGGGAGTATCTCTGTTTTTGGATCTTTGAGACCTTCAGCCACTGATCCAAGGCACAGCAGAAAGCCATGGTGAGAACTGTCATAAAGCTGTGCAAACCTCTTTATCCCTTCAAATACATCCGGACTGTTCCAGCGGGTAATACCGCGATACCCGGCAGGAACCGGAGGATCAGCGATGTGATTTCCCAGTTTCACATTGTATTCTTTTGCCACAGGCATCAGACGGTCAAGCAAATATGTAATTCTTTCATAGATCTCATCAACCGGAACATCTCCGGCAATGGTTTTTGGATCATTTCTCTTTAATGCCTCTTCATAATTCCAGGCGCTGTAAGATGCGTTACCTCTTTTCGGATCAACAACCCTGCCTGTCCGCAAAATGGGAAGAATGGTTGTATTGTATGTGACTAATCCGACCCCTGTTCTGCCTGCGACGCGTATGCAGTTTTGTAAAATCTCAATTTCGCGGTCACGTCCGGGACTTTTACCCAGCATTATATTAGGCATGGGAGATCTGTCAATTCCACTTGAATCGAGCGGCAAATGATAAGCTTCAAGTGTAATACCGTATTTTTCGCAGGCTTCTCTCTTAGCGAGTGAATCTTCAAGGTCCCAGCCGATTCCTTCGATCATTTTCGGAGCGCCACCGTCAATATTAAATACTCCGCAACGGGCTTTGAATTCAAGATTTTCTTTAGTAGTACCACCTGACTGGCATCCGACCTTCATCTGTACCTTCTTTTCTGGTTGGCTGTTACCTGATTTACTACTGTCATTCCTGAATGCAACAGAGCTGGTTATCCCGGAAAAAGTTGCCATTCCGACAGAACCCGCTCCAAACAATCTGAAAAATTTCTTTCTTTCCATCTTTGAAAGATTAAGTAAGCAATATAAGCAATTTGCCTTGTCAATATAATATTGATATTACTTCTTATCTATTATCACTATTGTCCGATTAACAAAAGGTCCCTTGCTGAATGAAAATAAATATTTCAAATCTCAGAGGTGACTTAACACTGTTAGTTTATGAAAGCAAGAGAGACCTTTGCAGGAATTACAGAAAGCTTTGATATACAATGGCTCTTTACTTGCGTTGTTTATAAAGCCTCAGGAACTCATCCAATTCCATGTCTAAATCCTCACGGATTATTTTACGGATTAATCCTTTAGGAAGGTCTTCGTTTTTATGTACCGGAACAGTAGTAACCCGGCCATCAGTATTTTTTAACCTGTGATGGGAGCCATTAATCCGTACAACAACAAAACCAACAGACTCTAAGAATCTGATAAAGTCTTTACCTGAAATAACTGGTAGCTGGGTCATTGATGAGATTTCAGATGGTAGCCGATTTTAATGATACGTGCATTTCCCTGAACCCTATAAAACGATTAATTCCGGAAACCTTTTCTTTATCTTCTTCTATGCACATGTCAATGACTTCTCTGATATTTGCCAACGCTTCATCAACTGTTTTGCCATAAGAATGGCAGCCCTTGAAAACGGGACAACTTACGATGTAAACATTATCTTCATCCTGCTCAATAAGTATTGGTAAATGCAATATTCTACTTTCTGTTTTCATTATAATTTTTTAACGGCTGTTAATCTATGTTTTGTCTTTTATCTGAACAAATATGCATCGGGTAATAAATTCACTGTTTGTTTATGGCTTCGGATAATAACTATGTTTTTGACCAATTACTACCGGATTAATCCTTTTTGTAAATGATTCTTTCCGGAAATCAGTAAAAATGGTTTCTACCTCATAAAAAATGAATTTCCAAGACAAAGATAGCAAAAACGGTCGGTAAAACCAATAAGTAATTATCCTGTCGTTCGCGCTGGTGTGTAATTAATCAAAATTTCCGGGGTTGGATTAAAGTTGTTAATTTTGTATAAAAAGAGTGATTCCTGCTGTAATAACGCAAGACATTTGGTTGATTACCTTTTTTATCAATTATCAGTATATAATATATATAATTTGATCAGCAATTATCTATAAAAAAATTGGCATACTGGCGTTGTATATCAATAAAATCCCCCGGAGCTTTTTCCCGGGGGCTTAAAGTTGCAAAATATCTATTAAAAGTTAAAAAGACCGGACAGCACGAACCCTAAAGTATGTATCCTTAACACTGCTGGTCTGGCTGCCATTAAGGAAGCTCTGTGCATACGCCCTTGTGGCATCAAATTCGGTAGAACTCCAGTAGGAGGCCTCAGCAAATACATTACCTCCATCATATAAAGCTGTAAAATCTATTTTTGATTTAATTTGGTACATTAGGTTTAATTCATCTCTTGATGGCAGGTACCAGTCGGCATAGGTTTTGCCACCTTCTGTAATTGTCGTAGTAATGCATCTGTAAGCTGCAATATTGTGATAATTTCCTCTGTTGGCCATAATAATCGCAGTATTCATTTTTCCTGCCATAGGACCATTTCCTCTGGCGTAGTTATTGGCTAGAATTCCATCATCCCATATAACTCCGGTTGATTGGTCTGCTTTAGCACATACAAGCCCATGCTGCCCGGTTTCATCAACCCAGAATACAATACCCCCATGAGCAAAGTTGCCAATCGCATAAGTTTTTACCGCAACGGTTGGATTTCCGCTTACGCCATTGCCATTGGTAACGGTTATACCTGTGCCTGCAGTAATGGTTCGTTCAGCTACGGTTCCTGCACCCGTCCTGGCAATAATCCCACTGGTGCCTAGATTATGCAGGGCAAGCGCCTGTCCTGTTAATCCTAAGGTGCCGGTCGTGGTGATTGTTCCTCCGGTTATCCCGTTACCAGTGGCAATGCTGGTCACCGTTCCTGCACCTATGTCGCTACGAAACTGTGCAGGCGTTCGTTGTGCAAGTGTCGTCGAACCAGAGGCACGGATATAGTTACCGGCAGTATATGCTGAGATTCCTGTTCCACCCCTTGCAACGGCTAATGTGCCGGTAGTGACATCAGCTGCTGAATGAGAGTGTGCCGTGGGTGTGAATGTTGTCGGTTTACCTGTCACATCCGCCCAGGAGGGAACCCAGGAAACCGGCCGGTATAACCCGGAGTGGTTTCCCCAGCCAAAGGCAGTGTTCCAGTTTGTGATGTTGGTGCCTGTGATGCCCGAGGCAGTTGATGCCGGAGAAAGAACCCAGTACAACCGTACCTCCTCCGATTTCAAGAGTAGCAAGTCCGTTGGCATTGGTAGTTCTTGTATGTGTTTCCACATAAACTGCAGCACCGTATTCCGATCCCTGCAGTATCTGGATCCTGATACCGACATTCTGGTTGGGAAGCAGCGCCCCACCGGCATTTCTGATCACAGCCTGATAGCTCATTTTCTGAGGTGACTGTGCATTAACATTAATTATCAATGCAAAAATTACGATTGAGGTAAATAATCTTTCCATTAATGCTGTATTTATAAGAACAGTTTAAACTCGTCGACCGGTTAACATTAATTCTTGAGGCACCGGATAGAAAAACCATTAGTTTTAGAAATGGCTATTCTTATTACATTAGTTTCCTCAAAAGTAATGCCTCGGTAATATGCTGAGTTATAACCGGACTGAGTAAATGACCACCATATAGCGCTGTATGTAAGATAACGGAATGAACCATCGTAAAAACGGTAACCACCCGGCCGGGCTGTAAATTTTGATTTGTTCCTGTATCCAGGATAATCAGTGTTACCAACAGCTCCTTCAACACTTGATTCCCACCATCCATTATCAGCTGCCAGTGCTTTTGCTATTTTATTTCCGGTGGTTGTACCATCATAATTATAGCCGTTTTCAATCAGATAGGTTTCAAGGATCGTCCATTCTGCATCTGTCGGTACATGCCAGCTTGCCGGACACAGTTTGCCGGTACTGACAGCATGCCAGTTATAAAGAGCCCCATAGGTATCTTTGTTTTCTCCTTCGTTGTTAGCGTACCAGCAATATCCGGGTTCAGCCAGATTTGACCATGCTGTATTGTCCTCTACTAAATCAATACTTGAACCATCGTTGTATTTAGTTGTTTTCAGGTTCTCCGCCATCCAGGTCTGTGTGCCTATTTCAACGGTCTTGTAACAATTACCATCAGCGTCAGAAAGCTGGCAGATTATTTCAATTTCCATTGTTACATCAATTGCACACTGACCTTCTGCAGGAGTAAAGGTATAGGTAAACTGACCTGGTTCAGAAGTGGTAATTTCTTCAGGGTCCCATGTTCCTGTAATACCATTTTCTGATATCTCCGGCAATTCAGGTGGAGTAGAGTTTTGATAGAGAGGACCTATTTGTGTAAATAAAGGTATTGCAGGAGATATAACTTCGATATCCATCGTTGTTGTAGTGGCATTCTGGCCTTCATCCGGAGTAAAGGTATAAGTTGTTATTCCTGGTACTGAAGTATTGATAATTTCAGGATCCCATGTACCGGTTATTGCCGGATCATTTGTTGAAACTGATGGTAATTCCGGTGGAGTACTGTTCTGACAGAGCGGCCCTATCTGTGTAAATGTCGGGATTATAAGTGTTTGAATACATGTACCTTCAATCAATAAATTGATGAACCTTTCCGTATTCCCTTTTCCTTCCAATGTTATTTCCAATACAGAAGCGGGAGTCAAAGTGATGGGTTTTGAGACCAGATTTGTATTTCCAATAAAATCCGGTGAGGTTACAATAAGTTCTCCGTCAATCTTTATTTCTACCGTTTTTACTTTGTACTTATTGTGTACACTGTTCTGTACCTTAAGAATAAAATTCTCAAAATCTTCAAAATCCGGATTGGAAATATCAGGAGTATAAGTTACTGTTTTCTTAAATACTGCATTGAATTTTTCCGGACCATAGTAGGCAATAGCTTCAGGACTTATTTCAATCGGAACAGAAGCTGCCATTCCTTCAATATCAGATAAATCCTGGTCAAATTTATCCTTGTTACAGGAATAAACTGCCATGACCAACAGGCATGTGATACATGCCACGGATACTTTACACCAGACATAACTGGCTCTTTGTGAGGTGTTAAAAATTAATTTCATCAGATAAAGTTTAATTAGTGTTTGTCTTTAAAGT
>DNOQ01000205.1 GCA_003501665.1 Bacteroidales bacterium
TAATCCTGACAGGGAATATCTGGAAAGAGTATATCCGGTCATGCTGGGATCAGCAAAGTTCTATCTTGACTGGCTGGTCCGGGATCCGGTTACGGGAGAGCTTGTTTCCGGTCCTGCTTCGTCACCGGAAAATACATTTATTGCACCTGACGGCTCTGTCGGCCAGATAAGCATGGGCCCTTCACATGATCAGGAGGTGATTCATGAACTGTTCACGAATGTCCTTATTGCTGCAAAGGTGCTGAAGGATGAGGATCCTTTGCTTTCAGAGATTGATTCTGCCCTGAAAGAACTTGCGATGCCAAAGATCGGTTCTGATGGTCGTCTTATGGAGTGGAGGGAAGAATTTAAAGAGAGGGAACCGACGCACCGGCATGTATCTCATTTATATATGCTTCATCCGGGAAACATGATCGATCCGGAGAAAACTCCGGACCTGGCTGATGCTGTACGAAAAAGCCTTGAAGCCAGGACTGATATAGGAACAGGCTGGTCACTGGCATGGAAGATAAACTTCTGGGCAAGGCTTCATGACGGGAACCGGGCTTATAAACTGTTAAAAGACCTTCTGCGTCCGATAGAGACATATGGGACGAATATGTCCAATGCCGGCGGAACATACCAGAATCTTTTTTGCGGACATCCACCTTTCCAGATCGACGGGAATTTCGGAGGTACTTCCGGAATAACCGAAATGCTTCTGCAGAGCCATATCAGGGAAGGGGATGACTATCTTATACGTATTCTGCCGGCTCTGCCTGATGCATGGGCTGATGGCGAAGTCAGAGGCCTCAGGGCAAGGGGAGGATTTGAAACAGATATAAAATGGAAGGACGGCCTGCTTGAATCATGCACGATAAGATCTCTGAGAGGTAACAGGCTGAAAGCAATCTATGACAATAAAACAATCGATATTGCTACTGAAAAAGGTAAAACATATAAACTGAATCGGGACTTTAAAATATAGTAAACTAATTTACTCTTATTTAATGCATCATCAATATGGCGTTGGCTTATCAGGAGCAGAAAAAAATGAACGGACATCAAAGAATAACAGCAGCTTTGAAAGGAGTGAAGCCCGATAAGGTGCCTGTAATGCTTCATAATTTCCTGATGGCGGTAAAAGAATACGGGATTACCATGGAACAGTACAGGAACAGCCCGCAGTTAATAGCCGATACATTCAAATCATCAGTTGAGAAATATAAATATGACGGAATTGTTGTTGATATCGATACCGTAACCCTCGCAGGAGCGGTTGGGGTTAAGGTTGATTTTCCGGTAAATGAAGCTGCACGGCCGCATGGAGCTAATATTCCTGACCTTGGAGCTGTTTCTGATCTTAAACCGGTGAATATTGCTGGTTACAAATACGTAGGGATATGGCTTGAAGCGGTAAGACTGCTAAAGGAATATTATAAGGATGAGATATTTATCAGGGGCAACTGTGACCAGGCTCCATTCTCGCTTGCAAGTATGATGCGGGGTACCCAGAACTGGATGTTCGATCTTATGACGGGACCTGATGAGCAGCTGACATGCCTTTTAGAATATTGCACTGATGCCACATCACAGTTCATCAGACTTATGGCTCAGACGGGATGCGATATGGTATCGAACGGTGATAGTCCGGCTGGTCCTGAAATGATATCTCCGGAGATATATCTGAAATATGCATTGCCTTATGAAAGAAAAATTGTCAATGTTGCACATTCAACAGGAATGCCTTATGCCCTGCATATATGCGGGAACACTGATGTAATACTGGAACATATGCTCGCAACCGGAGCAGACGCTTTCGAGCTTGATTACAAAACAGATACAGAGAAGGTGCTTAAGACATTCGGGATTAAAGCTGTACTTATAGGCAACATTGATCCAAGCGGCGTTCTTGCGCTTGGAAGTGTCGATGATGTAAGAAAAAAAACGGAGGAGCTTCTGGAGTTGTATGCACGTAAAGGAAGGTTAATTTTAAATGCCGGATGCGCTATTCCACAGACGACACCTTCAGAAAATCTGGCAACAATGATAGAAACTGCAAGAAATTTTACCTTTTGAAAATTTTGTTATCGTATGAGAATCAATATCCGGTTCACTTCTATTTAATATCAGGAATATGAAACACAGAGACCGTGTAATAAGGGCATTGAATCATGAAGAGACCGACAGGCCTCCGTTCCAGGCAACATTTGTACCGGAATTCGCAGACAGACTGAGAAAGGAATTCAAACTTCCACCGTTAAAAACCGAACCCCATCACAGGGAATGGTATGGATATGATCTGGAGGTTCTTACGGGGCAGGATGCACTTCAGTCCGGTGTTGGCTGGTTTACCAATTATTATCTGAAGGATGAACCATTCACCGATGAATGGGGAGTGGTATGGGGAATAAAAAAGTACGAAACTGCTTTCGGAACAGGATTTTATACCGATATCATGATTAATCCACTCAGGGACAACGACCGGGCAGCACTTGATTATAAAGCCCCGGATCCTGACAAAAAGGAACTTTACTCTCATCTTGAAAGACTTATAAGGGAGTATAAAAATGAATACTATATCATAGGCCGTGTACATTGCACAATATTCGAATCGGCATGGGCACTAAGGGGTTTTGATACCATAATGGTAGATATGTACCTGAACCCTGAACTGGCAGATCATCTTTTTGATGAAACATACAACTACCATCTCAGAGTTTCAAAAAACATGGCTTCAATGGGAGCCGATATGATCTGGCTCGGTGATGATTTTGGTTCTCAATCCTCATTGCTGATCGATCCGGAACTGTGGAGAAAATATTTCAAACCACGAATGTCGGAACTGATCAAAGAACTGAAAACCATCAATCCTGAAATAAAAACAGCCTATCATTCTGACGGATGTAATTATGAAATTATGCCGGACCTGCTTGAGACAGGCATTGATGTTTTGAATCCTGTCCAGACAGAAAGCATGGATCCTGAGATCTTAAAAGAGAAGTATGGTGAAGATATGTGTTTTTTTGGCGGTATTGCTGTACAGTCGACTTTGCCATTCGGAACACCTGCTGAAATCAGAAACGAATATTCATGGTTGAGGAACACTCTCGGAAAAGGTGGCGGATGGATCTGTGCACCGACCCATCATGTGCAGCTTGATACACCTGTGGAAAATTTCTTTGCCCTGCTCGGGGCAATCGGTATAGAAGATATAAAATGAAATTTACTATACCCGATATTATCGTCTTCCTTATATACTGTGCTATTGTTGCAAGTGTCGGAATTATTGTTTCCCGGAAGGTCAGCCGCCAGAAAGATACCAGAGGATATTTTTTCGCGGGCAACTCCCTCCCATGGTACCTGGTGGGGAGCTCTGTCATCGCAGCAAATATTTCGGCAGAACAGTTTATCGGGATGTCAGGATCGGGGTATGCAATGGGGATTACCATTGCAACTTATGAATGGCTTGCAGCTATCATGCTGATAATGGTCGCACTGTGGTTTCTTCCTGTATTTATCGAAAAGAAAATCTATACAATGCCCCAGTTCCTTGAAGTAAGATATGATCACAGGGTTAAAACTGTGCTTGCTTTTTTCTGGTTATTCCTTTTTGTCTTCGTCAACCTTACTTCAATACTTTATCTGGGTGCTCTTTCCCTTAAGACGGTCTTTGGAATAAAACTGGGCTATGCAATAACAGGCCTGGCACTCTTTTCCCTTTTGCTGACTGTCGGAGGCGGATTAAGGGCTATAGCAAATACGGATATAATCCAGGTACTCTTTCTTGTCCTGGGAGGCCTGACGACTACTTATCTTGCTCTGGACCATGTTTCTGAAGGAAACGGTGTTTTAAAAGGATTTTCGGTTATGATAAATGAAGCTCCGGAAAAATTCCATATGATTCTTGAAAGATCTGATCCCAATTTCAGATATATGCCGGGGATACGATCAATACTGGGGGGGATCTGGATTGCCGGTATATATTATTTCGGGGCAAACCAGTACATAATTCAAAAAGCACTGGGGGCCAAAAGCCTCAGGGAAGCACAGAGAGGTATGTTATTTGCCGGATACCTTAAACTGATCATACCAGTCCTGGTTGTCATTCCGGGCATTGCTGCTTTCGTTCTGAATGCTGATATAGCAAAACCTGATGAAGCTTATCCCTGGCTTCTGAACAGATTCGTTCCATCCGGGATCAGGGGATTTGTTTTTGCAGCGCTTATTGCTGCAATAGTTTCATCTCTGGCAGCAATAATAAACAGTGCTTCAACAATTTTTTCGATAGATATCTTTAAAGTTCACTTTAAACCGGACATATCTGAGGAAAGTCTGGTTAAAACAGGAAAGATCTGCAGTCTGGTCATTGTCATTATTGCAGCACTTATTGCTTCCATGCTTAAGAATATTGAACAGGTCTTTCAGTTTATTCAGGAATACACCGGTCTTGTCAGTCCGGGTATTACAGCAATGTTTGTCCTGGGCCTCTTCTGGAAAAAGACCACATCACATGCTGCATGGATTGCAGTTCTTCTTACTCTTCCCGTACCGGTCATTCTGAAACTGTTATTTCCCGGTATGCCGTTTCTCGACAATATGGTTTGCTCATTCCTTGTTATCAGCTCTCAAATGATCATAGTATCTCTTTCAGGGAGTAAGGAACATCCGGATAAAGGTGCATGGGAGCTCCCTTCCGGTATATTCAGGAATAAAGACAGATCATTTATTTTGCCTTCTCTTGGTATATTATTGATATTGTGTATTTTATATTATGTGTTCTGGTGATGGTTATGAAAAAAAAATTATACGTTTATCAGGATGAAGCTTATTATGAATTCGTTACAGTTTATTGGATACACAATTATGAGACATAAAAAGAACAGATCAGGATTCTCTCAGATGTTTATAACGGAAGATGGCAAGAATTATGCCTTTACATTTACACTTATATGTTTATTGTTCCTTTTATGGGGGCTTTGTAACGGTATGATCGATGTGCTTAACAAGCACTTCCAGAACTCCCTTGGCATCTCAAAAGCTCAGTCGGCATTTGTACAGGCAGCATGGTACGGGGCTTATTTCCTGATGGCTATTCCTTCAGGCTGGGTTGCCCGTCGTTTTGGATACAAGAGTGGAATTATTGCAGGATTGATCATTGTCCTGACCGGTTCACTTCTTTTTATTCCAGTCACGAAAATAACAGGATCGACAGCTTACGTATTTTCCTTTTTTCTTGCTGCACTTTTTGTTGTGGCATCAGGNNCTGAATGCTGTCGGCTGGATACTCGGACCAGTGTTGGGAGGATCCTTTATACTTTCCAATACCGAAGAGGTAAATACCAGCAATGAATCGCTTTATCTGCCATATCTTCTGGTTGCAGGGATCGTTTTTGTGATTGTTGCTGTATTTATTTTTGCTCCGATACCTGAACTTCATGCACAACAGGAAGCTAAACCGGATTCAGGTGGGATAAAACAGGAGAGGCCTCTTTTTAAGGAACGGCATTTTGTCCTGGCTATATTATCACAGTTTCTTTATGTTGCTGCACAAACAGGTATTTTCAGCTTTTTTATCAACTATGTCAGAGACTATATGCCTGCAATGCCGGGAGGTTTTGCCCGGATCCTGCCGGATGGAATGACTTATATGAAAGACGGGATGGGGCATATTACGGAACGGGGAGCTTCCATGCTCCTTGCAGGAGGTGGTTTCGGATTATTTCTTCTCGGAAGATTTTCCGGAAGTATGATACTACGGCGTGTCAGACCACATATTACATTAGGGGGATATGCTCTCACAAATGTAATTATGATGATTATAGTAATTCTTTTTCCGGGCTGGTTCTCGATTTCAGCCCTTCTGCTCAGTTTCTTCTTTATGTCAATAATGTATCCCACTCATTTCGCGCTTGGAATCAGAGGCCTGGGCGAAAGAACAAAACTTGGATCATCATTCATGGTAACTGCTATTTTAGGCGGATCAGTTATGCCGATACTCATGGGCTGGATCGCAGATAATTATTCTATGCGGACAGGCTTCATAATGCCATTATTTTGTTTTATTTTCGTTATGATTTACGGTTTTAACTGGGACAGATTCTTTAAGCATGATATGGAACCTGTTTGAAATAAAGGATCAGCCAGCTATGGTATAAATAAATCACAGTATCTGTTATTAAATAATCATAATAAAATGAAAAAAACACTTATCTCAATTCTTATCCTGGCACAATTGGTACTTATACGGTGTCAGGCTCCCGTTACGAAAGAAGAACGTCTTGAATGGTGGAAGGACGCAAGATTTGGAATGTTCATCCACTGGGGACCAGTAAGTATTAAAGGCACCGAAATTGGATGGTCGCGTGGCAGGGAATGGACCATCGAAGAATATGATAACCTTTATAAAGATTTCAATCCTGTTAAATTCAATGCCCGTGAATGGGTTCAGACTGCAAAGGCTGCCGGAATGAAATATATAATATTCACTTCCAAACACCACGACGGATTCTGTAACTGGGATACGAAATTTACGGATTATAATATCATGAAGACCCCGTTTAAAAGGGATGTGATGAAAGAGCTTTCAGAAGCCTGCAAAAAAGAGGGTATTGCTCTGGGCTTTTATCATTCCACATGCGACTGGCACCATCCCGACTTTCCGCTGACCAGTCCCGGTGGTTCAGTTAAAAGAGAAGTTTCAAACCTTGACAGGTATACAGAGTATCTCAAGAACCAGTCTTCTGAGATTATTAAAGAATATGGTCCACTTCTTGTAATGTGGTATGATGTACCCCAGCAGTTCGATTCCATAAGGGGGCAGAGTGTGATTGATCATATCCGGAGGATTCAGCCTGATATTCTTGTGAACAACAGGACCGGAGCAAAAGGTGATTTTGACACACCTGAACAGAGAGTGGGCAGTTTCAACAATACAAGACCATGGGAAACATGTATGACCATTGGACGGCAGTGGGCATGGAAACCTGATGATGAGGTCAAATCGCTGGAACAGTGTCTTCACAGCCTTATTCGATCGGCAGGAGGCGACGGGAACCTGTTATTCAATGTTGGTCCGCGGCCTGATGGAACAATCGAGCCTCTCCAGGTTGAAAGGCTTAAAGAGATGGGGCAGTGGCTCACTAAGTACGGATATACTATTTACGGTACACGCGGGGGCCCTTTTAAACCCACCGACTGGGGAGTAAGCACGCGGAAAGGGACTAAAGTATACCTGCATATATTGAGGTGGTCAGGAGGTACTCCGGGGATTACAATCCCTGATATAGGCATCCCGGTGATAAATGTAATTATGGCAGGAGGAAACCAGACCAGCTTTGTGAAGACCGGAAATGATTATCTGATCACGGTTGATGAGAAATTGCTTCAACCTGTAAATACAATTGTAGAGATAGAATATGAGCGGGATGTGATGGGTGTGAATCCGGCAGATGTAAGACCTCAGTCAGTCTCGTTCATGAAGCCTGTGAATGCTTCCTCCAATCTTAAGCCCTCGTGGATTAATCATGAATGGGTCGACCTGAAAGCAGTAAATAACGGGGAATGGTCGGGAAGCTTCTGGAAAGCTGCAGAAGATGACAAACAACCCTGGGTTGAAATGGATCTCGGCAAGTCTGAGAAGATCTCAAAGATTATTTTGTATGAAAGCGGGAGGAATATCAGATCATTTGAGCTCCAAAGTAATGAAGGTTCTTCGTGGAAAGCTTTCTATAAAGGTACAACTGTAGGAGAAAAATCTGAAATTGTAATCGATCCGGTCGAAGCCCGGGTAATAAGGTTTCAGATCACATCATATTCAAATGTCCCTGGCATTTATGAAATGATGATGTTCAATTGAAATTAAACAGCTGTTTTAATTATTTCAAATTCAGGAAAATATATTTTGGATTACTTTTAACCGTATATTTGCATAATGAAAAATGAAATAACCATACCAGAACATTTTCCTGATGCAAATGAGGAAAATATTAAAACTGCTGCCAGACGCAGAGAAAATTATTCTCTTAAAAGGAATTTACTTGCAGAGGAAAATAACGAAGCGATTTTAAGGAGACTGACAAATATAGAGGAAAAGGATGAAGGGAATCCTTAGTCCTCTGATAAGCAAGAAAAGCTTGTCTCTTATGTAGTAACTTTTTATATCCGGGAGAATATATTTGAGATCTTCTCTGAATGAATGTAAAGTAAGTCCCATGAAATGCATTCCGGAGATAATCATATAAATCTATATTTTATGTCAACTCCCTGCTATTATTGCGAGGGAGTTTGCCAAAAAATGAAATATTGTTGATGTACCAACAGAAAGCAAGTCTATGACACTTACAGACGGGAAGCAAGAGATTCTTTGCACATCATTAATCGATTCTGAAAAGTATCTATACGAAGAATTTGAAAAGCTGTATCATTACCGCTGAAATGAGGAAGAAGCATATAAATTGCTGAAGAACAGGGCAGAATTTGAGAATTTTTCAGGCAAAACAGCTAATGCAATTAAACAGGATTTTCATGCTAAAGTTTTTCTGATGACTTTATGTGCTGCCTGTGCCCATTCGATTGAAGACAGAGTAGTTGAGGAATACAAGGCTGATCAGAACAGGAAGTTTGACCAGAAGATCAATCGTACAAATGCTCTTTCGATGACACAGGATATATTGATTGGAGCATTCTTAAGAAATCAATTTGAAAAGGCAATTGAAGCATTTGATAAAGTAGTTGCGGAAACCAGAGAAATCATCCGGCCCGGAAGAAGTAACCCGCGAAAACAAAGGCCAAAGAAACCTTATTCAATAAATTACAAGCGATTATGAATTATCACTAACCAGACGACATTGGTATTATAATAGTAATAGATTTAATGAGATATTAAATCAAGTTCAATTCCCAAAAAATTTGCAAACAGGAAATAATAGGTAAATGATAATATAAGTGTTATTGAAATATTCAACCATAAGCCTGCTTTTGCCATCTGCGGTATGCTAACCTTTCCACTGCTATAGATGATGGCATTGGGCGGAGTGGCTACAGGCATCATAAATGCACAGCTTGCGGCAATTGTGGCAGGCAATGCAAATAACATTGGATTTTGCCCGATACCAATGGCCATGGATGCCAGAATCGGTAAAAAAGTGGCGGTTATTGCAGTATTGCTTGTTATTTCAGTGAGGAAAATTATGATCAGTACTACAATAAGGATCAAAAATAATATATGGATGTTATTGAACGTTTTCATCGCTTCACCAATATACAGAGCCAACCCTGAAGTATTTATTGCCATGGCAAGGCTCAAACCACCCCCAAAGAGGATTAAAACTCCCCATGGTAATGATTTAAGGTCTGACCAGTTCAGTAATTTTTGTCCGGGTTTTATGCCTGAAGGAAGGATAAATAAACATATGCCTGCTGCAATAGCAATCCCGGCATCGGATAAACCGGGCAGAAAGCTGGCAAAAAGAGGCCGGAATATCCAAAGACATGCAGTAATACCAAAAACAATCGCTACTCTCAATTCTTGTACTGTGATCTTACCGATCTCTCTTAACTGCTCTTCAATGAGCACTTTCCCCCCGGGTAACTCTTTCAGCTTTAGCGGAAAGACAAAACGTGTCAGAATAAAATACATTAATGGCAGCAGTATCAACATCAGTGGAAATCCTATTACCATCCATTTGGCAAAACTGATTTCAATCCCGTAGTTCTCAAATATAAAAGCTGCAAACAATGCATTGGGAGGTGTTCCGATCAAAGTAGCTATCCCTCCGATATTACAGGCATAGGCTATAGAAAGGACTAAAATGATTTCAAAATTTTTCAGAGATTTAGCCATTTCTTCTTTTTTGTCGACAAGATATATGATAGAGAGTGCTATTGGGAGCATCATCAAGGCAGTTGCGGTATTGCTGACCCACATGCTTAGAAAAGCTGAAGCGATAATAAAACCTGTTATAATAGATGATGGTTTATTGCCTACTAACAGAATAATACGCAAAGCAATCCGTTTGTGAAGATTCCAGGTTTGCATGGCTATAGCAATTATAAAGCCTCCCAGAAAAAGTAAAATTAAAGGATTTGAGTAAGGTTTTGTGGCTTCTCCAATGGAAGAAATACCCAAAAGGGGAAACAGAACAATTGGCAATAAAGAAGTGGCTGCAATAGGTATTGCTTCGGTAATCCACCAGGTTGCCATCAGCATCGTTACGGCAGTAGTTTTCCATGCTATCGGTTCCATTCCTTTTGGTAATGGGGCTAACAGAATGGTTACGAATAAAAATGGCCCAAGATATAATCCTGCCTTGGAAAGATTTACATTTATATTCAAATCAATTCACTTTTATAATGTTATATAACTCTTTGCAGCTAATTGTTATAAAGATAAATCATGTATGACTTACAACCTTTAGGCGAGACAGGGTTTGTTACTCCCTTCCCACTTACCACAGGTTTACAAAAATATGGTTTTTTCTTTCTTTTGGCTTTTCTCATATAAATACTTTCTTAATCAGATTGCATTTATGGTGATTATCAAAATATTGTAGTTCTTACTCAGGTACATCAAAATATGAGTTATCAGGCTGTCGTCAGAAGCAGCAGTGGACAACTAGCTACAAACCATACTGTTGGGATGAGAATAAATATTTTGCAGGGTTCGGTAACCGTGACACCTGTTTACGTTGAAATCCATACTGCAGCTGCCAATTCAAACGGTCTGGTGACTGTTGAAACCGGTGGTGGTACAGTTATTTCCGGAACATTTGAAAGAATTAACTGGCCGGCCGGCACATATTTTATCAAAAGTCCTCTTTAAAAAAACTTGGTTGAGTGGTAAAATAAACTTGACTAATATAGTATTTGTATCGTAAATTTGTTATTGCCATAGTTGTGTACACATCTGAGTAGGTAATGCTATGCCAACACAAAATTATCATTTACGAATTTTGTTTCTTCTTTTAATTGTATCCTCGAAGCTGTCATTCTCACAGACATCTTTTTTCGACTACAAGCGATACTTGTTTGGCACACCCCCAACGGTGACGCTTTCGATTCAGTCAATTAACACATCTGCCGGAAGTGTCATTGTCAATGGTGGAGATTCCCAGGCACCGACAACACCTTTCACCTGGAATTGGGGAGATGGCAGTATAACAAGCGGATTCTTCCCTCAGTCACACACCTACACCGATATTACGAAAAACTACATTTTGGAGGTAACTGCACATTACTTCGGCGGATTGAAAGACTCAACTGAAATGCTCATACAGTTTGCTCCATCTTCAGTAAATCCCATTGTGCTTTCTCCTGACATAGCTGTGACTGTTCCAAATAGTAATGTAACCTTAGTCAGCAGACAGCCAGGGTATGGATTTTCGAACAGCTTAAGCTATTTTAACAACAGTTTCTTCACGGCCATTCCGAGAGCAACACTCGAATACGTTCTTTCTGTCATTGCTGCAATCCAGAAGGATTTTGCGAATGATAATGTTTTTCTTATCAACGACAAGTTTGAGCAAGTCATGCTAAGGGATTCCATGGCAGGTGGAGGTTATTCCATCTGGTATTCAAGTCCCATCGCCTTTGGAACCGGGGATGGTTTCTTGAAAGAACCCATTGGTTATTCAAGTCTTTTTCACGAAATGGGGCATAATATAACGCTTAATAGTCCCGCCAATTACTATTACGGTGGGAAGATAGATGGCAATGCCAATGCAATTTTTTCAGAAGCAATGGCCCAAATTTTCCAGTATGCTTCAGGATTTCAGATCATTAACAATTACGAGTTCTACGGATTGAGCAAAACTCTGATGTTCAATATAAAAAATAGTGTCGTGTCTTCAATTAGCCAACTTCGCAGTTCATATGAGCGATACCTGAGTAACGGGAAACATTTTGCATCATGGAACGACCCTGAAACCACATCAGATGATACATTCGACACATTTATGACGATTGCATATAAATTCTGTGAACAAGCTGAAAATTCCGGACAAGGATACAGACAGCCGCTCAAGAGAATGATGAGTCTGCTTCAAGGATTCAACTCATCGTGGTTTCAACAATACGACCAGAATCATAACACTGACGCAGCAGATACCTTCAGGGCAACCCTTATGGTAACTGCAGTATCGTTCGCGTTTGGAAAGGATTTGCGTCCCGATTTTCTAAGTCTTAACTTTCCTGTTAGTGATGAAATATATAGCGAATTGTACAATTCGGTTAGTTCTGGAACAGACGAGTCTGTGTTGATTCCGTTTGATTTCAAACTAAGACAGAATTATCCAAATCCGTTCAGCTCTGTAACCACGATCGAGTTTACACTTCCGGTAAGAACTTTTGTCAGCCTTAAGATATACAGTATTCTCGGAGAGGAAATCGAGACACTGGTTGAACAAGAGCATAGTCCCGGAAGCCACAAAATCGAATGGAATGCCAGATCATTTCCGGACGGTATTTATTTCTGCCATCTGAAAACCCCTTCATTCTCTTACACTCGTAAGCTTATACTGCTTCGATAAATGGGCGACTGAGACTAAATTGATTTTCTGCCAATAATTTTTGTTTTTGATGCCGAGTACATGCTCTTGCTCTTTCAGCCCATATCACTGCTATTCAATCTCAAAAAAACCACTGAAAACGAACTGAGTGCTAAACTATTCACCAGGTCCCTCAAAAAGAGGTCTCTGGTTGGATAGAATAAAATAAATTTGACTTCGGCTTTATCAAGGTGTAACTTTGTGATATATTCTTAAAATAGGCAGTAGTCGAATTATAAATAAGCTATTATATATAAGACAATTAGTGATAAGTAGGTAAATTTGTCAGGTTATTATTTTCGAAAAGGAGGATCATATGTCAAGACCAGTACGTGTTACCCCAGAGATTGCTGGAAAATTATCCTTGAACCCTGATACCTTTGTGCAAGTTGGTGGAATTTGGGGAAGGATCAGCTCCGGACAAAATTACATGGCTTTGGATGGGATCAGGCAAGTCATCAGTGCCAACAATTTACAAATCTTCTACTTTCAACAAGAACAACTTTGGGCACAAGAAGCACATAGCTTCATTGGCGAAATTAGAACATACCCGGCAATTAAGGGAGCTCAAAGGGCTTTAGGCATGGCAACAATAGTAGAATGGGAAGTAAACATTATACTTGGTATTGTGGCAGCTTCGAGTGGTTTTGGATTAGCGGTTGTGGTAGGTACAGATATTTTCAAGTTTCTTGTTGATAATAAAGAGAATTTTGGGAAATGGCATCAAGGAATGGTGGCTATCTTAAAAGCTCGAGCAGTTTTGAAAGTGAAAGCACCCGCTCTTTATGAAAAAGTATTCGAAAGTTTCTTAAAACAGCTTCGGGTCGCTATTTCATCAGGTATGGGTGATGCACTGACTAAACCTGATACGGCAGGAAAGCTGGTCGGGGTTTTGATCGGTAAAATTGGAAAAACGGTAGTGCAATCTCGATTTACAATTTTAGGAGTTATTTGGATACTTTTCTCATCTGTGGCTACTAAAATAATGACCTCAGTGCCATCCGCCATCAACATCTCCGTTGGAGAATACAAAACAATATCTCAAGATCTTATTAATCAATTGAAATCTATAGGTGTGGCAATTTCTCCCAGTGAAATTCAAGTTATTTTTAAAGAGATCGCTAAGGATCCAGAACAAATAAGAAGAGTTTTTTTTGATCTTCAGTCCGAATTTAAAGAAGCTGGCCTTATGTAAGCCTTCGGCCTAATACCTCTTTTATTTCTGAGAAATAGTTTTTTGAAAGTACGCTACCATGGTAACAATTCATTAAGTTTCAGCATTGAATTATCCGTTGATTTAATCGCTCAACTGACTTGTCTCTAAATTTTTGCTAAAGAAAAAACCATTCAGAAAGTCAATACTATTATGACTGGCCTGCCCATTAAATATGGAAAACAAATTGTCGACACCCGTCCCCACTAAAAAGAATTCTTTTTTATCCTGGACAAGAAAAAACGCAGCAATATATTGCCAGTGTGCTTGAAAAGAATCAATCACTTGCTTCTGACTTAGGTTATTTCTAATGAGTTCGCAGTATGTGGTAACTTTGCATTATGACAAACAAACAAGGGAAGGAACACTATTATGACTTCTGCTACTGTTGCCGAAACATTATCCTTATACAATACTACAGGTTCACTCTCACAATATGTTGTCTATAACCTGTTTCGCATTCTACGGCCTATCCGCAGGAAGTTTAACCTGACCATTAACGAAATTGTTATACTTAACGGAATGATGTTGTATAACAAATATGTAGGATCATCATTCAGCTATTCTGCTATCCTTCGTTATGTAGGCTAGTTCAATGACAAGAAGATGAGGTATTACATTGGCAGTCTCCAGGAAAAAGGTTGTATAGTTTTATCAGATATTCTCAACGGGGCAAAAAGATATAGACTTACTGAGAAGGACAATGAATCTATAAGCCATTTGGAAGATTGTTATAATAAGGCAATATATGAGTTCTTAAATGAGAATAATGTCATTGCATAACTCTTGCCGGTTTTTGTCTCAAAATAAGTCCCGGAAATAGAACTCTTATAAGGTAATAAATAACC
>DNOQ01000282.1 GCA_003501665.1 Bacteroidales bacterium
GAATTAATTAATAAATAAAAAATGAGACGAATATTTTTTATTATGCTACTGTTGTTTTTTGGATATTTAACTACCGCACAGATAACCCTTGATTATTATCTGCCGAAAGATATAAGTTACAGACAGAATGTTACTGCTCCTGAGAAATTCTTCGGTCATGAAGTTGGAGAATGGCATCTTACACACGACAGGCTCTGTTATTACATGCTTGAGCTCGCACGAGTATCCGAAAGAGCCGTATGGGAAGAATATGCAAAGAGTCATGAAGGACGGCCTCTCGGTCATCTCATAATAAGCTCCCCTGAGAACATAAAGAATCTGGAGCAGCTCAGGTTACAACATCTGAAGCTCTCCGATCCTGAAGTGTCCTCCGGAGTCGATATCAGGAACTCTCCTGTTTTTATAAAGCTGGGATACGGGATACATGGTAATGAATCGAGTGCCCAGAATGCATCTGTTCTGGTAGCTTATTATCTCACGGCAGGGGAAGGCAGAAGAATTGATGAACTTTTGCAGAATGCTGTCATTCTGATTGATCCTGCTCTGAATCCTGACGGCATGCAGCGTCATTCGACCTGGGTCAATTTTACAAAGAGCCTGAATAATAATCCTGATCCCAATTCGTGGGAATTCAGTGAAAACTGGCCGGGAGGAAGAACAAACCATTACTGGTTCGATCTCAACAGGGATTATATCATGCTTCAGCATCCTGAATCAAGAGGACGTGTGGCAGCTTTTTACAGGTGGAGGCCAAATATAAATACCGATCATCATGAACAGGGTGTAAATGCAACATTTTTCTACCAGCCGGGGATTCAGAGCAGAAATAATCCTCTGACACCCCCTGAGAACCAGGAGCTGACGGCAGAGATTGGAAAATATCACGAAAAATACCTTAATTCCATCGGCACGCTCTATTTTACCGAAGAAAGTTATGATGATTTTTATGTGGGAAAAGGTTCCTCCTATCCCGACATTCATGGTTCTGTGGGTATTCTGTTCGAACAGGCCGGTGTAAAGGGACATCTGAGAGAAACCCCCAATATGGTTCTTTCATTTCCGTACGCCATTCGTAACCAGGTCACGGTATCGCTGTCAACTCTGGAAGCAGGACTGGAAATGAAAGAGAAACTTCTGGAAAGCCACAGGAAATTTTATAAGGATGCATTTGCCCTTGCTGATAAACATCCGGTAAAAGCATATCTTTTTACCGAACCTGATGATAACGGAAGGCTCTCCGAATTCATACGTATTCTGTCGGATCATAAAATAAAAATTTACAGGCTCGCCAAAGATATAAACAAGGATGGTATCGCCTTCAGGTCAGAAAGCAGTTATATTATACCTCTGAAACAGAATGAATACAGGTTTATCAGAAGTCTTTTTGAACCCGTCAGGGAGTTTACCGACAGCACTTTCTATGATATTTCCACATGGGTGCTGCCAATGTCATTTAATATACAGTATACATCTGTTAACGTGGCAAAAGAGGTGCAGGGTCTTACCGGAAAAGAGGTAACGGAACCGCCGGTTGCTGAAGGCAGGATTAAAGGTCAGCAGGATCCTTATGCCTACCTGTTTGAGTGGAATGAGTATCTGGCGCCCGGAGCACTCTTCGAACTTCAGAATGCAGGTATCAGGTCCCGGGTTGCCAATGGGAAATTCTCTTTCAGAAACAAGGAATTGGATCATACATTCTCTTACGGGACAATAATGATTCATACTGATGATCAACCGGTAAATAAAGCTGATCTCAGAAAACTGATGGAGTCGGTTGCCGAAAAATGCCGGATTACCGTCTATGGAGTAAGTACCGGTTTTACCGAATCGGGGATGGACCTCGGAAGCGGCAATTTCACTGTACTTGAAAAGCCTTCGGTAGCAATGATTGTCGGCGATGGTGTCAGCGGTGCGGATGCAGGTGAAATATGGCATATGTTTGATACAAGGTTCAAAATACCGGTTACGATGATTAATGTTACCAGATTTGGAAACACTGATCTGAACCGCTACAATGTACTTATAATTGCAGGTTCCCCTGATCCCGGCCCCCAGGGTATTGAGAAGATAAGAACATGGAACCGACAGGGCGGTACAATCATTGCATATAAAGGCGGCAATAACTGGTTGTCAAGAAATAAGCTGGCAGAAATTGATTTTATACCCGCGGCTGAATTTAAACTCAAAGAAGGTATTTATGCAAACAGGTCGTTAAACAACCAGGTAAGGCAGATACCGGGATCCATCTTTTCGGTAAAACTCGATCTTACACACCCGATCTGTTATGGTTATACGAGGGACATTCTTCCCGTTTTCAAATCGGGAACATCAGCAGCAAAAAAGAATTCTGATATTTATAACAATCCGGCAGTATACACCGCTGATCCCCTGCTGAGCGGTTACTGTACTATAGAAAATACCGACAGGCTGAAAGGAAGCGCTTTTGTTTCGGTACACAGAAACAGGATAATTTCAATTTATGACAATACCAATTTCAGGGCAATTTGGTACGGCACCAATAAGATCTTCCTGAATGCAGTGTTTTTCGGGCGGTTGTTATAAAAGGAGCAGGGGCACAGGGGCACAGGGGCACAATGGCGTTAAGGTGTTAAGGCATTAAGGGCATTACGGTGTTACGGCGGAATGGCATTAAGGCATTACGGCTAAAGGGCAAAGAG
>DNOQ01000376.1:0-1642 GCA_003501665.1 Bacteroidales bacterium
GCGGTAAGCTTCATCGTAAAAGGAAAGTGTGAACCCCTTTGTATCCTCCATGAAACGGAAAGTATATCTTTCAGGCCTTACAAAAACAAATACAACCGGTCTGTTCCACAGGTGACCCACTCCTCCCCAGTTGGCTGTCATGGTGTTGAATTTCTGCCTGTCTCCTGCCGTTACAAGCATCCAGTCGGATGCGATCAGATCTATCAGGTTCCCTTCAATCTCTGAAGGCTTTATCAGTTTGTATCCCAGGTTTTCCATTTTAAAATATTTTATTCAGAATAATCTTTGTAAACCCCCGATTGATCAATACCTGTTGAAACGCGGATTGACCACATTATTATAGATTGACCCAAATGTGTAGTTTATGCTTATTGAAGTTCCTTTAAAAAATTTGTCCATTATTGAGTTGTTAAATTACCTCCCTGACATGTCGGTTTAGTTTATCGAAATGATTTTCAAATACCTGACAAATCCGGTGCAAATTTCAGATTTCTACAATTCAGAAAAAAATTATTGTCCCGGCAAAGATGGAAATTAATGAATTTTAACATTTAATCAGTCACAGTCACGTGGAGGTGCCCTATAGCCGGGAATCCATTTTCATTAATTCGTTCAACACTAACCAGGTAATGACCGGGTTTTTCAAATGAGTGGACTGTTGAAGCATATTTACCCTGATTCTGTGTCTGTCTCTGAACTATTCCGGAGTTTACCACGACCTTTTCAGATCCATCACCAAAGTCCCATATTTCATCACCCGTATCGCTCCCAAAGGTCCGTACGAGGAAGGTAACGGGATCACCGGGCTTTATATTTAAGGCAGGATAGAAAACCGGATGTATTGCAGGGATTCTTTTATCTGTCGAATCTCTGTCATAAACCTGAACATAGGTGAAATCATAATCTACGTTACCCTTCGAATCGGTTACTTTTAGAATTTCACTGTATTCGCCGGCTTTTGTATAACTCTTTTTCCGAACAGGTCCGTTGGCAGTTGTGCCATCAGTAAAGGTCCATTGGTAAGATACAATATCACCTTTCAGGCTTACAGACTTTGATCCGTCAAAAGTAAGCTCATCTCCTGTCCGGGCAAGAAGACGGGGCCTTGCAACAGCCATGACTGATGGCTTATACTTATTAACATAAGCTTCCCATAAGTAAGGATATGCATCCTCAACCTCCCATATTGATGTTTCAGGATTCTTATAATGTACTCCGAAATGTAAATGTACCCATCCGCCGCTGCCACCCTGTTTTCCCATATAGCCGATTTTCTGTCCCATTTTAATTTTACTGCCGGCTTTTATTTCCGGTTCGATGCTGTTCAGATGACTGTACCGGATGTACCAACCCCGTCCGTCAACCACCCATACCACATCGGGCCTGACATCTCCCGGAAGATCTATGTAGTCATCGAGAACTTCATTATTGGAAGATACAATAAGACCCTCCGTTGAAGAGAATATCTCCTCCATCCCTTCTGCCCCGCCAAAATCATGAGTTGCATGGTATCCTATATTTTCACTTTCCAGATTTTCGGCCCAGCCGAGTCCGGCCGGTTCATTCTGAGACTGGGTTCTGCTGGCCATCCAATCCTGGTTAAGAGGAAATGAAAAAGTCCCTTTTTGAATATAAGGTGAAT
>DNOQ01000376.1:1651-5215 GCA_003501665.1 Bacteroidales bacterium
ACAGTAACCGGCAGATTGTAATTCCCCATACCAAGGATCACTTCCTCTCCATCAACCGTAATCTTTACATAAGCAGCTCTTACTCCTTTCCGGAGTGAATCGCGGATTATGTTCATGTCATGCAATGTCAGTTTAACAATTTCACCATTGATCAGTTCAACCTCTTTCGATTCACCGGTATTCAATCCGACAACAACATTCAGCCTTGACGGTTCAGGTGAATTGCAGCTTATGATATAAACTGAAAAGAACAAAAACAGAATTTTTATAATTCCTTTCATAAATCTACTTGTATTCATATTCTCTTACAGGTTAAATTATTTCCAGCTTATTCTTTGTGGTTAATATCAATTTATATCATTACGGGACCACCAATAAACATTATAATGAAATTGCCAAATCCTCTGTTATTTGTTACGATGAAGCATGCTTATATATTTTCCATAGGATGATTTCTCAGGCTCCGCACTCCACCCGGAAAGTATCCCGCCATATAAATAGAAAGTAACATCAAATACAACATTGCTCTTCTTTTCGGTTACCTGATACAGTTTGGTATAACCGTATTCCTTTATAAGTTTATAGTCACTGAGTTCCAGGCCTCCCTCTCCATAATCACGCGAAAACTGATCAGCCAGAGCTTTTGCAACAGGCATAAACTCCTGATTTCTTCTTGGCGGAGTATTCAGACGGTTAATATATTCTTCAGGAGAATTTCCCTGCATGGCATTTTTAGAAACATATTCGATAGTTGCCATTTCCGTATTCTTCAGTTCAGGATTTAAAGAAGCTTTTGCCCTGCTCAGGGCAGCGAGTATATGAAGATTTACTCCTTTCATAATACCCGGATTTTCAAAGGGATCTGTATTAACAACCTTTGTGACCGGAACCGGTGGATTCAGCTTAGTTTCTGTACGGACAGCCCTTGCACTGTCGGAATAAGCTTTAAATCTTTCACGGATCTCAGGTGAGCGCAGACTGTTAATTGTAAATATTGAGATACCCTCAGCACCGTTATTCAAAGCAGCATCCATACATTCGAACATAAGATTGCTATTCGATCCGGTCATTCCGCAATAGAGGGTTGTTATCTGATTTTTATCCCGAACGTTCTCAATTGTGCAGTCCGAGATAAAGCTGACATCCCCGGTATAAAAATTATGGTACACCATCGGGAAAACAATATCCAGATTCCATTTNNTCATTGGCAACTTCAGTAATCTGATCACAACGGAACTGAAGCCATTTTTCATCAGCTGAGGGATCCTCCTGTTCACGCGGATCATAGCCGTATTTCTCCTTAAATATTTTTATCATTTCAGGATGATACCCATAGTCAAATTCCGGATACTCCTTATCCTGTACAATACCGTACCTCGACCACAATGTTGTAGGAAGTATGACATCCACAAAACGGTGATAATCGATGGCAATACCATTCAATCCCTCAACTTCACAGTAAGCAGTGACTTTTTTTCTGATAAACTCGCGAACCTCCGGCAAGGCAGGACACATGAACTTATAATAATCCACATATGCTCTCGAATCGGCCAGGCTCTCTCCTTTCCTGTTCACACTCAGCCACCCGGGATGTTCCTTAACTATCCTGTCCCTGTCATGTTCAAGATTCATTGTCCATAGCCATGCATACACTTCAATGCCATACTTTTGTGCTACAGGAATTGCTTTACGATAATCATCGGGTTTAGGAGCATTGAGCATAACACCATCGAGTCCGGTCTCTTTCATGACAGCACAAACCGAATCGAAATTCATCCCGGGTCTGTAATCCAGCCAGGTCCAGAACATCGGATATTCAGAGGATTTTTCCGCTTTTTTATCAGAACAACCTGCTGTATAAGCAACGAACAGCAACAGAAAAAGAAATTTCAGATTTTTCATATTTTAATTATTCTTCATCCGGGAAATTTATCTTCCGGATATATTTTAAATAGGTTTTACAAATGTAAAAATAGATAATTTTGGTAATTTTATTCCGGTTAGATAGAAAACTAAAACCAGGAATAATGAAGAGAATCATAATCCTGTCTGTATTTTTGATTTTTGTATCAGGTATTGTTTTGGGACAAGGCCGGCGAAGGCCTATGACAACGAATCCAAATTCGGGTTATGCAAATTTCAATGAAGCATCTGTCGGATACGGTTTAGGAACAACATCATTACCAAATTCGAAATATTTTTACGGGGGAATCACCACGCACGGATATCAGCTTAATATTTACGGATTTAACGTAAATCAGAGTTTTTTTGCCGGATTGGGATCCGGAGCCCTCCTTTATGAAGGAACCCTGATGATTCCTCTTTACCTCGATCTGAGATTCTTCTGGAANNCCGATAATTTCTCGTTTAATCTGGGTCCCGGACTCGGTATCCAGATGGGAGTTGACGGAAGACGTTCATTTGCCTTTGCCAGGGCGGGATTTAATTTTAAAGCAAGGTGATTTCTGATTTTTAGAATTTACCACGTATTGAGCCGGCTTCCTTGCCATTATACCAGCTGAGGATTTGTTAATTTAAGACAATTGTCTTATCTTTACAGACATATTTCCAAACTTGATTAATATTATGGAAAAACTATCTTACAGGAATAAAGACACCGATAAAAAGGATACCGTGCAGGCCGGTAAACGCGAAGAAGAGAATCTGAAAAAGGAGGATCTTTTGAACATCCGGCTGAGCAGGGAGTTAAAAAAATATATTAATAATATAGAATTTGAGAATCTCCTTACCCCCTCAGAATCTGATCTTACTTTATCAGGTTTTCTGAACAATAAGCTTCTAATTGTCTATACAATCAGGAAAGGTATTCCCTATTCAATATTTGCACTTATTAAGGATTATACACCATTCTCATTAACCGACTGGGCAGAATATCTCAACATTTCCGGTAAATCACTTACAAGATACAGCCAGTCAGATAAATTCTTTAAACCAATCCATACTGAAAAGATCATAGAACTTGCTGAGGTCACAAACCTCGGCCTCGAGGTTTTTGGTGATGATAATAAATTTAAACTCTGGCTCGAAACTCCAAATTATGCCCTTGGCAATCAAAAACCTTTTGAGCTTCTGAAAGATTCATACGGTAAAGAAATGGTTATGGGAGAACTTACACGCATTGATCAGGGCATTCTGCTTTAATGGAAGTCTACCGGTTATCGAAAAAGAAGTGGGCTTCCGACCTTTCAGGTAAGGGTGCCGCACTTAAGGGAGCCCGTTGGAATTCATCCGGCACCGAAATAATATACACCGCATCAAACAGGTCACTGGCAATGGCGGAAGTTGCCGTACATCTTACACTTGCAACTTTGCCGGATGATTACATGATGATAACGATCTTTATTCCTGATGATGTTTCACTCCTTACAATCCTGGAAAAAGATCTTCCCCGTTACTGGAACTCATTTCCCTATCTGCCTTTAAATCAAACTCTGGGAGATAATTTTATCAGGGAGAATAAGTATTGTCTGTTAAAAATTCCCTCTGCAGTTACAAAAGGAGACTTCAATATCCTTATAAATCCTTTCCATAAAGATTTCAGCA
>DNOQ01000369.1 GCA_003501665.1 Bacteroidales bacterium
AAGAACCTTGTTGCCATGATGATCGAAGGAGGGGGATGGGAAGTGATTGATCTTGGAGTGGATGTATCGACCGAAAAGTTCATGAAATCAGTTGAAGAAAATCCCGGAGCAGTGATAGGATTATCGGCTCTTCTTACAACAACTATGGAAAACATGAAAAAGACAGTTACGGCGGTAAAGGAAAAATACCCTGCTTCAAAGATACTGGTCGGAGGAGCGCCGGTAACAATGGACTATTGCCGGAAGATCGGAGCAGATTTCTATTCCCCCGATCCTCAGGGTGCTGTTAACTATCTGAGCGAGATGGTTTTCTAACCGGATGATGTTTGGTTGCTTATGAAGACGATACTTAAGGGTACGACCCGGGAGGTCATTATTAATTCGGATGGTCCTGTGGTGATCATCGGCGAAAGTATCAATCCCACCCGGAGGAAGAAACTGGTTACTACACTTCAGGAGGGTAATTTTGATTTTGTGCTGGAGCTTGCAGAGAGCCAGATAAGAGCAGGTGCTGAAGTGCTTGATGTTAATGTGGGTTTCCCGGGTGTTGATGATGTGAAACTGCTTCCTGAAACTGTCAGGGTTCTGCAGGATAAATTCGATATTCCTCTTTGTCTTGATTCTCCAAATCCCGGAGCGATCGAAGCAGCCCTGAAAGTTGCTTCGGGGAAATGTCTTATCAATTCCGTTAATGGCGAAGAGGCATCAATGAACGCACTTCTTCCGGTTGCAAAGGAATATGGAGCTGCAATAATCGGCCTCTGTATGGATGATGATGGTATAACACACGATCCGGAAAAGAGACTTTCCATTGCTGAAAAGATCATAGAGAGAGCCATAAAGGCAGGTATAAAAGAAGAAGACGTTATAATCGATCCTCTGGCTATGGCAGTGAGTGCAGATCCCCGGGCATGCCTGATAACCCTCGAAACCATCCGCCTGGTACATCAGAAACTTGGGCATAATATTACCCAGGGTGCAAGTAATATATCATTCGGATTACCTGACAGGGAGTCACTGAACGCAGCCCATATGGCAATTTCAATTTATAACGGACTTACCTGTCCGATAGCAAATCCCGAAAAGATAACTTCAATAGTGCGTGCAGCAGATCTTGTTCTGGGAAGAGATGATTATGCAGTAAGATTTGTTGAGTATTTCCAGAGCAGGCAATAGATGTCAGTAATTAAACCTTCCAGAAGATGGCAGCCAGCCTTCTATCCTTTTAAAAAAGAGAAATTCGGACGGCGTTTACTTGCCAGGACAGAACTTTTAATCAAAGGGCCATTATGGGGATGCCGTATGTGCGGGAACTGCCTTNNGCCGTGAGGAAAAGCTTCTTGAAGTTCTTCCTCCCCTCGACTGGAATAAAGTCGGTACGGAAACATGGGGTGATGTGATCAGGCAGATAAGAAAAGTTGGCACTTTGAATTTTATAAAAGGAAATTTTTCTTCAGATAAGGAAATAAGGGAAAAGACATGGGAATCTGTTTTCAGGACGGTAAGGCAACCTGATTGGTGGAATGGTGACTCTGAGTATCATCCTCCGGCATACAGTGAACCGGTATCTGATCTGGAAGCAAAACTCAGGAAGGGAGAGTTTGTGGTAGCTACGGAAGTTACCCCGCCGCTGGGAGCAAATCCTGCAAAGCTGGTAAGGGAAATTGAACTTGTCAAACCTTATGTTACTGCAATAAATTTCACCGATTCATCATCGGCAAATCCTAAGATGTCGAGCCTCGCATGTTGCAAGGTGGCATCGGATCTGAATGCGGAGGCCGTACTTCAGATAGCCGCACGAGATACCACAAGAACAGGTCTTCAGGGTTCAGCCATCGGGGCCGGACAGTTCGGAGTAAAAAATATACTTTGTGTTACGGGCGACAGCTCAATAGTTGGCCCATCTCCGACAGCCGGTCTGAATTTTGTCGATATCGATTCCGTACAGATGCTCTGGATACTCAGACGGATGAGAGACGAGGGCATTTATCTGGATGGCAGGAAAATTAAGTATCCTCCAAAGTATTTTCTGGGCGCTGCAACCTCTTCTCCGTCTTCCGAACCGATCCTCCAGGCGATCAGAGATCAGAAAAAAGTAAATGCCGGAGCACAGTTCTTTCAGACAAATATTGTGTTTGAACAGGGAGGAGTTGAACTCTGGCTCGAAGAACTTGATAAGAGGGGTGTTCTGGGCAAGGTATATATCCTTATAGGGTTAGCTACTCTTAAAAGTTACAAGGTTGCGAGATACCTTCATGACCATGTGCCAGGTGTATTTCTTCCTGAAAGAATGCTCAGACGAATGGAAAAAGCCGGCGACGGAGAAGCAGAGGAGGGAGTACAGATAGCGCTCGAATTAATTGACTNNGAATTAACGGGATCCATCTGATGACTATGGGCTGGGAGGAGATTGTGGAAAGGATAGTTAAGGAATCAGGATTAAATGCTGCCGATTGATCATAATGCATAAAACATTTCAATTTGATTTCATACAGCTGGGGCTTACTGTTTCTCAGGTACAGGAAGATATGGGATACAGGAAGGAACTCCCGGATACCACCGTCACAGATCTCATATCTGAAGTACTGAGCGAATGTGAAACACTGGGAGGCATAAAAGCCGAATACAGGATCTTTGATAATGTTGAATTTGACCGGCAGACTAAATCAGTCATGATCAATAATATTGTCTTTGATATAAATAAGACTGTCTTTGGTCAGATCAGCAATTCCGAATCGATAGCGGTTTTTCTTTGCACGGCAGGTGAAGAACCGGCAATAAGGAGCGGACGGGCAATGATGGAAGGAGATCTGTTAAAGGGATATGTCTACGATATTATAGGCAGTGAACTGGTTGGGGCAGCTGCTGAATTATTGCAAAATGAACTTGACAGATCAGTAACGGTATCAGGACTTAAAACTACCAATCAGTTTAATCCGGGCTATTGCGGCTGGAATGTAACAGAGCAGCACAAGTTATTCAGATTGATTCCTGACAATTTTTGCGGGATAAGGCTGACGGAATCAGCCCTCATGGATCCCGTCAAATCAGCCAGTGGGTTCATCGGAATAGGGAAAAATGTAAAACGTGTTCCATATACCTGCAGCTTTTGCGGAATGACGGATTGCTTCTACCGCAGGGGGAGGACGTAGAGACTGAGGGACGAAGAGACTGAGGG
>DNOQ01000224.1:0-1015 GCA_003501665.1 Bacteroidales bacterium
GAAGGTCATCATTGGATATATTTCCTTTGTTTTCTGCTTGCAAAACCTTAGGGTAATCAAGCGAATGTTTAAGACCCTTATCTTCAAGATATTGCCTCAAATCCTTAAACATACCGACCACGACATCGCGATCAACCGGCTCTGTCTGGCTGGGATTATCATAACGGGCAACATATAATCCCCCGGCTTTTCTTAGATCTTCCTGTGCCTTGGTTGTGATCTTTTCCATCTCTCCCTTATATCTCTCCTGAAGCTGAGTCAGGTCATTCTTGCTTCTTACATTCTCAAGCTCTTTTGCATATTGAGCATTGAGTCGGTCTCTCTCTAATTGAAATTTATTGGCCTGGTCAAGTTTTTCACCTTCCCATTGACGTTGCCCGGCAAGCTTTTCACTCTCCCATGTCCTTTGTCTTTCCTCTGCCCCGATTCCAAGCTGATGTTGAAGATCCATCTCTTTTGCCCGGAGATTTTGAAGCATGAGCCTGTCAGCCTGATTCTGATAATCAGTGTCCTGGGTACGTAATCGCTCTGATGCTTGCATAATAGCAGGATTAACAGGACGGGGGACTATTGATGCTCCCCGGCTGCCACCCACAACGTCAATGAGTAAGCGGAAGGCATCCCCGAGGGTATTGGTTCGCATTATCCTCTTTTGTGCCTCGGCCTGTTGTTTCTTCCTCTCTTCAAGTTTTTTCTGCTCCTCCTGGTAATCAAAGAGTGCAGTGAATGGTCCGGGATCGAGTGTTGCCATATTATATATGATTTAAGTACCGTAAATACGTGTCCCGTTAATTAATTGATTTGTTCCGGGCGCAAGAGTTGATCTTACAGTCTGGCCTTTCCTGTTCTTCCACCAATCCTCCCATCCACCGAAAGCCCCTTCTCCGCCTGCCTGTGAGAATCCTATTCCGGCATTAAGGGCATTAGTCATGAAGTTTGACCATTGGGAAGATTTGTTCTGAAGATTCTGTAACTGTAGCATATCCAGGTTGCCTTTGAGCCCCTGGTACTCTCT
>DNOQ01000224.1:1023-1487 GCA_003501665.1 Bacteroidales bacterium
TCTGCAGTTGCTACTCTGGCTTCATCGGAAGCTCCGGTTATAGCATTTCTCTGGTCAACCTTCTTCATTGCCTGTTCGCGATGACGATTGAGCAGCTCGGCAACACTCTTTGCCTCTTCGGTATCGAGGTAATTGATATTGTACTCTTTGTTGTACCAGGTATCAAGTTCTGATTGACGTTTTTGAAGCTGCGCATCTATCGCCTGGTTGGCCCGTGCAGACTGTAAAGAGCCGAACAGGGAGGATAGGGCTGATATTCCTGCCAAGACTTCTCCTATCATGATATTACGTGTTAATTAACGAGGCTAAACATATAAGTATTAATGCGATAATAAGGGGTTAATAACCCTTTATTTGGGTTTAATAACATCTTATTTTGGTCAATAATGGACGACCTTTGGGAAAAAATATACAGCTATGGCAGGAGGATTTAGGAAATACGAATTGCCGTTCATTCTCAAGAC
>DNOQ01000224.1:1573-3935 GCA_003501665.1 Bacteroidales bacterium
ATCGAGAAAGTCCAGGAGATGATAATAAGTAAAATGAAAGAGGTTGTTCCCCATACCCGTAGCCTTAGTCAATTATCTCAGGCTTATAAAACTCTACACGAGTGTATAAATGGCATTAAAGATGGATCCATCCCCGAAAATAAAAGCTTCATGACGATCTTTAATATGCAGATCAATGCCATGAAAGGCAAAATGGAAGATGAAACAAAAGATATTGACTATGAGCCAACAGACGATTGAACTATCAGGAATTGTCCGTAACCTGCCGGATGGTACCGTCAAAGATGGCACGATGCAGGAACTTATCAATCTTCGCCCCAGGGATGGAGCATTAAGGCCAGTCGGTAAAAAATCCAGAATAGCTTCAATGCCACAAGACGTGAGGTTTATTCACACGATAAACGATGAGGTTAAGGTATATGTCGGAGCTTCCGGCAACTATCTGGCCTACTGGGTGTATGTCAATGATGTGCTTAATTCTTCGGCTATAACGACAGCTACAAAATCAAATGAAATGAAATTCGCATCATTGCGAAATACATTAATGATCTCAAATCTCACAACCGAGGAAACATTCTTACTATTATTTGACAATGCAAATCAGACCTATATTCTATATGATGAGATACCCGAGATACCAAGGCTTACATTCTGGCGTATGCCCGTGACTGGCGATGATGAAGATGACACACTTGATACTTCGCTTGAAGGTAATTGGGGCGAGGCAGAACTGGCACAATATGTTAAGATACAGAAGGAAAAAGCAGAAAATGGTTATCTGACAGGGGTTGTACTTGTCCGTGCAGCATGGGAACTCTTTGATGGGACGCTCGTGAAACACACAACCCCGGTACTCTGTCCTACATCTGAGCTCTCTATAACCGGATCTGTTGTTGGGAGTGTTTACCGGCTCGCATGGGGATTTGATGCATACTCCATAAATTATTTACTGGCAATGACATCCGGAGAACTAAATAACCTGATAAACACATACAGGGGGGTTATCCGCGGTCTGAAAATATATATTACGCTACCCAAATCACCAGAACTAATATACACGGGAGAAAAAGAGACCATTGAAAGAGGCAGCGGGGTTCTTAAATTCCTCCGGAAAGTAGTAGGGATACCACAGCCATCCTACGTGTCCGATATTGTTTATGATGTAAGCAAGCTCTCCACTTATACGCCTGATCCAATCATGATATCAGAATATTACCTTTTAAAAGAATATAAATTAGCAGAGCTTAAAACAGGGATAATGACTGCAATAACAAACGACACCGTCCTGGATCTTGCAGTAAGGGAGCAGTTGACGATTGATAATTATACTCATCACACACTACATGGTAAATCACTCTTCGCGTACAATGAAAGAATATTCCTCGGCAATATTCGTAATACTTTATATGGAGGGAAACCTCTGGGGCAAGTAATATTGCCAGATGCTCCATTTGATTATTCAACGCCTTACAATATCGGTATAGAATATGATATCATAACGTCCGACAAAAACACACTTACAGTTTTCACCGGCTGGACTGAAAGTACATTTTATAACACGGCCAAAACAAAGATGAAATTCAAAACCGGCATCATTGAGGCCGGGCATGTTGGCTATCTTGGTTATCCTGATTCCAGGGCCATTGCTGCAAGGATACTTGTAAGCCAGGGAAATGTAGTTAAACTGGTTGGATCAGTTACACTGAACGCAAATCCGGCCCTTAATTTCGCGATTATTACTCCGAAGCAATATGAAGTAACATTTTCCTCATTAGTCACCTATTCTCTTGTACCAAACAAAAATCATTATTACGATTACAACCGAGTCCAGGCCACTGAACTTAATAACCCGTTCTATTTCCCCGCAATAAACTCATACAGGGTGGGTAATGGCACAATATTAGGAATGTCAACCAATGCCGTTGCACTCTCCCAGGGACAATTCGGGCAATTCCCTATATTTTGCTTTACTACAGACGGTATCTGGACGACGAACATAGGGGATGGAGAAACACTTATTAACACAATCAGACCTCTTTCCCGGGCAGTCTGTAATAATCCTTCGAGCATAGTTCCCATTGACGGAGGAACGGCCTTCACTACAACCAAGGGTNNCCGGCACATATAATTACGAGGCAATAGTAAACAACCCAAACCTCTATCAAATAAAAGATTATCTCTGCCCTGTGCCGTTTCTCTCATACATTGCTGGCGCGAAAATAGCCTGGGATCACGGCGAGGATCATAAGGAGCTTGTTGTTTCCAATAGTTCTTACAACTATTCATGGGTGTATAACTTAAAGCACAAGATGTGGTGTAAAGTCTCTCAGGTGTGGGAAAACTTTGTTCCGGATTACCCCCG
>DNOQ01000281.1 GCA_003501665.1 Bacteroidales bacterium
TTAAAATTCAGTTTTCAGGTTTTAATTTATAATAATTATTTGAAACAATTACAATTTCAGCATCCTATTTTTATATCTGGTCGAAATTATTTGATAAAACGATTAATTCATACATGATTGTTTAATAAATATATATAAGACATTTTACATGTTATGTAAATCAGATAATAGCTTAGATTCGAAAAAAGAAGAATATTTTTTCATTATTTCACAATATTAAGTGCGTTTCAGTTAGACAGATTGCTCTCTTTTAAATGAGATTTCATCATCTGGCTTCCCCAATGAGTTGATAAACTGTAACTTTTTTTGACTTGAACAGATATATTTCATAATTTGCATGATATATTATTTTAGTTTAGCCGTTGTTGAATGGATATGGTCAGGGACAAACAGTGTAGGATAGGCAGATATGGGTATCCCAGCTACAAATAAATCCTTTAAGCTTAGAGGATTGTCCATTATGAAAATAAAAAACAGACTGATAACAAGAAGCAGCGATTTCTGGGACTGGAACTCATTTCTGAAGGGCATTGGCTTTGATCAGAATTGAGTGTCGGAATCAGAATCGTTATGAGTCATTTATCTTAATTAATTATTATCTCATAATATCAATTGATAATATTTCAAAACTGATTTTTATGAAAGCACTGACATGTATTTTAATTATAATACTTGCAGCTCCCTTACTGAACCTTAGGGCGCAGGATTATCTGATCAGTTTTACAGGTTCGGGTGAGGTAACAACTCTTGATTCAGTTCTGGTTGAGAACCTTATACAGAATACAACCCTGCGAATGAAAGGAAGTGATGTATTGCATCTGCTGGGAGCAGTCTCAGTATTTGAAACTTCCGGTAATAATGAACCTGGCAAAATAGTATTATCCCCCAATCCTATGATGGGAAATACGCGAATGCAGTTTTTTCTTACTTGTCCCGGAGAGACCAATATATCTCTTCTTGATCTTTCAGGAAGGATTCTGGCTCAAGTCCGGGATTTTCTTTCTGCAGGACAGCATAACTATAATATCCGGGCAGGCAAGGAAGGGATTTACTTTGTAAGGATTATTTCCGGCAAATATTCCACAAGCGGAAAGCTGATCTGTTCAGGGTCAGATAACAAAGATGCCAGAATCGATTATGAAAGCACTATTGCATCACTGGAAAAAAATGTTGATGTAAAAAGCAATAATGAACAAAAAATAATGCAGTATAATAGCGGTGACAAATTGAAACTTACAGGTATTTCAGGTAATTATAGTACAGTAGTTGTTGATATTCCTTTGTCAGATAAAACTATTATTTTTAATTTCTTTGCCTGTACTGATAAGGATGGTAATAATTATCCGGTTGTACTTATTGGCTCTGATAAAGGAGATGTAGTTGATAAGCAGGGTGAAGGGGGGAATTTACAGATATGGATGGGTAAAAATCTGGCTTACCTTCCCAAAGTAAGTAAGCCTGATGAACAAATACTTAAAGATCCATTTTACTATGTTTATGATTATTATGGACGTGACATAGCAGAAGCAAAAGCTAGCTATAATTATAAACATTATGGTGTGCTGTATAATTGGATTGCCGCGCTTGGTGCATGTCCTGTTGGCTGGCATCTGCCATCTGATGAAGAATGGACCAGCCTGGAAGATTACCTGTTAGCTACCGGACATAATTGGGATGGTTCTTTAGATTTAGAAGCGGTTGCCAGTTCTCTGGCAACTCATCACGGATGGAAAATCAGTTCTGTCCCTGGCTCTCCCGGTTGTCCGATTGAATATAAAAAGAATTTAACAGGTTTTTCAGCTCCCCCCTGCGGCTTTAAGAGTGAATACGAATTCACTCGGATAAATGAGGACATTTTTTTCTGGAGTGCAACCGAGAAAATAAACTATACCCAATTAGTCTGGTATCGGCATATATCATATTCAAGTACAAATGTAATGAGAAACAGTGTTCACAAAGGTTATGGATTTTCGGTACGATGTATTAAAGATTATGGTGCACGTTAAGTATTTTGGCGATGATACACCACCTGCCTGCCCAATCTCTAATTCAATTATTACCCTGATACCAGAAATTGGTTTTGGCGAAAGAGGAAATGTTACTTTTCTTTCATCCTGATATTTCTCAAAGTATAAGAAACTCCAAGTCCTATGACAAAATTATGGTCTTTAATATCATCATATGTATTGATATTGGTTAATCCCGGAATTAATCTGACCCCAATTCCAATATTATTTTTAAACTCATAACCTATACCTATCGGGATTCCAAAATCGAATTTCTTGACGAAGTCTTTATAATCTTCCGTAATCCCATTATACTTATCTTTTGCACTAAGTAACAGCCCCGGCTGAATACCGGCTTCCCCGTAGAATCCTCCGGGAGTCTGATAACGGACTACAAGAGGGAGATTGACATAAAAAAGGCTTACTTTCCCGTTTAATCCATTATCCTCTTCATAATTAGCCCCCTGCAGCGAACCATTTAATCCGGCGGTGATTCCAGAGACATCACTGAAATTTGCCAGAGGGAAAGTAATACCTGCCTGAGCTCCGATCCGATTCTTATAGCTTTCACTTTCACCTGGTAAAGAAGCATTGGTAATTCTTACGGATAGTTTACCATATTCAATATGTGCGCATGACTGAGAAATAATCATGATTATTACAACCATGATAATAAGATAAAATCTTGTTTTCATACTTGTAAAACATAATTTCAAAGGTAACTATGAGTGAATAAATACTTATTAAAACTCATTTTTTCAGGTAACAATTTAATCTATATTTCCGAAATATGAACAATTTAGTCCTAAAATATTCCGATCCATTCGAAAAATATTCCGATTAAACTTACCTTCATATATATTTGTTCTATATTTATTTATCAGATGGGAAATACATTGATTGTAATAAATAATATTTCTGATTCGAAAAATCATTATATTTGAATAACCATCAATTACAATCTTTATAAAAACAAATATGGCTCCTGTATTTTTAACCTTAAATCCGATAACTTTATGAAAACGAAATCAGAAATTACCCTTTGCTTTCTATTGTCCATTTTAATATTTACATGCGGCTGTAAGAAGGATGACGATAAAACTTTAACAGATGTTGACGGTAATAATTACAAAACAATTACAATAGGTGGCAATGTATGGATGGCAGAAAATCTGAGAACAACCAAATTCAATGACGGATCAGCAATACCATTGGTTACTGACGCTGGTCAGTGGCCCGGATTAAACTCTCCGGCATATTGCTGGTTCGAAAATAATGCTTCAAATAAAAATACCCTGGGGGGCTTGTATAACGGATATGCTGTAAAGGACTCGCGTGGTTTGTGTCCGACAGGCTGGCATGTAGCAAGCGATCAGGATTGGATTGATCTGGAACTTTCACAAGGTATGAAACAGACAGATGCCTTTGTGACTGATGACAGAGGTGTAGATGAGAATGTAGGAGGACATTTGAAAGCAATCACCACCTGGGATGCGCCGAATTCAGGTGCAGATAACAGTTCGGGTTTTTCCGCACTGGGAACAGGATACCGCAGACCTCCCGGTGAATTCGAGTGGTTCAGAAAATATAGCGGATTTTATACCTCATCGACAAGTAATCCGGGTTATTTATGGATGCGATATCTGGGTCATGATATGAAAGGTATTGCCCGTTACGAACGATCATTGCAATATGCTTATTCGATCAGATGTATAAAGGATTAAAAATCCTCCCGGCCGTGAAATGGTAAACAATAAGTTCCGGATTCATTTTATTCAGGGCTTCAGGACTGGATTTTTTGGCAGTATGAAAGTGAACTTGGTCCAGACCCCTGTTTCACTCTCTGCCCATATTTTACCTTTGTGATCTTCAACGATCTGTTTTACAATAGAAAGACCTAATCCCGATCCTGTTTTGATGTCTTTGGGAACATTCGAGGCACGGTAAAATTCATCAAAGACTTTTGTAAGATCTTCTTCCGGTATTCCTATCCCGGAATCTGATATTTCCGATACAAAATGGTTATGACGGTTCTTTACAGTCAGTTCAATACGCCCGCCTGAGGGGGTGTATTTTACTGCATTTAAAAGTAGATTTGAGTACAATTCTTCAATGGTATAAGGATTTCCTGTTATCACCCCGATTGTTTTATCTATATAGATATTAAAATCGATCGATTTATCTCTGGCAAGTATCTGTACAGGTTTTAAGACTTTAATAATTAATTCGGACAAATAGAATTCTTCAAACTCATAATCATGCTTTAACCTTTTCCTAGTAAGATTCAGCAGGTCTTTTATAAAACCTGAAAGAAGATTGGTCCTCTCAAAGGCACGGTTGGCAAATTCTTCCTGCACCGGGTTAAGGGATCCTGTTGCTTTTGACCTGACCACCTCCAGACAACTCAGGATTGCTGCAATATGACCCTTGATATCATGTGTTACCCTTAAAACATACTCATTTTTGAGCTTATCTTTATTTTCCAGTTCAATGTTCGTTTTAATATATGTCTGCTCGGTTTTTATTGACCTGTAAATGATCATATGCGAAAGGAATACCAGCAGAGTCGACGTGCAGGCAAATACAAATCCTGCTCCGAAAACATACATGGTGTTCTGATATATATTCGCTGAGATAAAACCTTCAAGCGGATAGTGAGGGATAACTGAAAAATATTCAAGAAGTGCCAGAGAAGCCAGAAGTAAAAACGCGAAAAGAGCATATAAATAGCTTTGAATTGTCGAAAATATTGAGCTTGCAATGATCATATGAAAGAAATAAAACAGAACAAGCGGGTTTTCTACTCCCCCTGAAAAATGAAGTATAAGTGTTAAAAGGATCAGATCAGTTATTATCTGAAAATGTATTTCATGTTTGATTTTCCTGATTGCCTTACCAACACCCTGTTTTTTTATCCGGTGAAGAATTATTCTGTGTATTACATTTAATACAAGAAGAATTGAAGCAATGATATAAATTGAAATTTCACGGACCGAAATATCTAATATGTGTTTAACTACAATGGTTGCGACAATTAAAATGGATATAGCGATCCATCTGATCCTTATGAACCATTTTGTAAAGTGTATGTGTGCCGGTATAAGTTTTGTTTCCAAATAATAATGTTTTATTTATTTACTCCATAGGAAAACAAAGGTTATCACGAGGGAACACAATGAAATTCAATATATTAAGAGTACTTATGACCTTTACAGCTTAACAGATGCTTAATGAGTAAAAGTACTTCTATATGACTCCGAGCAATCCGTCAACCTGTGCAAGTACCTGTTGATCGGTAAAGTGTCTGCCTTTTATCGCCGAAGAAGGGCATGAAGCCACGCAAACACCGCAGCCCTTACATAGTGCGCTTATGATATGGCTTATTTTTTTATCTTCAAGGAATTCAATTGCACTATAGGGGCATAGTGTATTGCAAAACCTGCACCCCGAGCAGAGGTTTTCATTCACTTCGGAATAAAGGGCATCAACCTCGATCTTTTCTTTGGCGATCCTTGCAAGTATTCTTGCTGCAGCTGCTCTTGCCTGGGCTACTGTATCAGGAATATCCTTGGGTGCGACACAGGTCCCTGCAATAAATATTCCATCTGTAGTAGTGGCTACAGGTTCCAGTTTGGGATGGCTTTCAATGAACCACCCTTCCTTATCCTGGCTTATATTTACTATGCGCGCCACTTCGCGGGAATCTTCACGGGCTTCCATACCCACCATCAGAACTACAAGATCTGCAGGTATCTCGATGACTTCACCGGAAAGTTTTTCATTGACTTCGATAAGCATTTCACAATCATCTTTCAGTGAGGCTTTATGGATGACCGGTCGGTCACCTTTTTCATACATTAAAAACAGAGTCTTGGCTTCCGATGATCTTCTGTAAAAATCCTCATGTCCTTTACCGAATGCATGCATGTCAATATAAATATCAGAGATGTAGCTTTCCGGATTAGCAGATTTGAT
>DNOQ01000299.1 GCA_003501665.1 Bacteroidales bacterium
CCCGTGCCAATGCAATGCAGGCAAAAACGATCAATGAAAAGATCTCTGCAGAACAAAGATTATCGACAGCTCTCGACGGACTGAAAATTGCTGTGGAAGCTTATCCCGATCTGAAAGCAAGTCAGAATTTTCTCGATCTCCAGAATGAGATATCCGATATTGAAAATAAAATTGCTGCAGCACGTCGTTTCTTCAATTCAGCAACCAAAGAGCTGAATACTGCCGTTGAAGTGTTCCCGTCGAATCTCGTGGCGACTCTGTTTAATTTTAAGAGAGAAATGATGTTCGATCTGGGTGAACAGCGTACAACAGTTGAAGAACCTCCAAAAATCCAGTTCTGACCAAAAAAATGAAGTATTTCGGTTTACAGAGCCAAATAAGCAGGAACAACAGGAATTCTGTAATAATTCTGATCCTGTTTCCTGTCGTCTTTCTTGTCCTTACATGGCTCTTTTTCTTCCTGACATCGCTCGGAGAATCAAGATATTTTCTGGCTGATCAGGAACAGGTTAATCTTATTCCTGCCATAAATTCGAAATTCATCAGGACAATACCGTGGATAACCATAGGAGTTCTGATCTGGTTCAGTATAGCCTGGTTTTCACATACTTCAATGATTAATAATGCAACCGGTTCAAAACCGCTGGAAAGAAAGGAAAACAAGCGGATCTATAATCTGGTGGAGAACCTTTGCATTGCAGCCGGAATGCAAATGCCCAAAGTGAATATTATTGAAGATGATTCTCTTAACGCATTTGCCAGCGGAATAAACCAGAATACTTATACTGTATCATTGTCGAGGGGTATAATCAATAAGCTTAATGATCAGGAACTTGAAGCAGTTATTGCTCATGAGCTGACACACATCCGTAACCGTGATGTCAGATTACTTATTATTTCCATTATTTTCGTCGGAATTTTTGCTTTTATTTCTGAAGCCATGTTCAGATCAATGCGTTTCGGAAGCGTTTCAAGAGGAAAAAAAGGAAACAGCGGAGCAATGATAATTGCACTGATCCTTGCTGTTATTGGATACATTATTGCTTCACTTTTCAGGTTTGCACTCTCACGTAAGCGGGAATATCTTGCGGATGCCGGCTCAGCCGAACTGACAAGAAATCCTCTTGCCCTGGCTTCTGCGCTCAGGAAGATTTCCGGTGACCCGACCATCGAAGCTGTTAAACGAAATGATGTTGCCCAGATGTTTATCGAAAATCCGCAAAAAGAACTAAAGAATTCATCAGTATCATTCACAACACTATTTGCAACACACCCGCCGATTAAAAAACGAATCGAAATACTCGAGAATTTTTGACGAAGGGCACAAAACCCTAGAGGCACAGAGGCGCAGAGGCACAATGGCTCAGAGTCGACCGTACAACCGCATGACCGCATGACCGCAAGACTGCACGACCGTAAGCCTCCGCTACCTCCTTCGTTAAAACTTCGGAGGTCAAAGAAAGCTACGGCTTACAAAGCACGACCAAAATGGCGTAGAGCAATTTTTATTCCTGCTTTTTACCAAAAAGTCTCTTTTCTTCCCCTTTTATTATTCTCTGAATGTTTTTCCTGTGGGTTACCAGCAGTGCAACTGCTACCATTACCGAGAATATTTTAAAAAATAATGAAGGTGTTTCAAACAGTGTAAGCAGAAAGACAGGGAATGCAATACCTGCAATTATTGACCCTATTGATACTATTCCGGTGGTAAGGAACAGCAGCAGAAATACTCCAAGGCATAAAAGGGTGACAGGTGGATGGATTGCAAGAAGTATTCCGAACATCGCCGCAACACCTTTTCCGCCTCTGAATCCGGCAAAAACCGGGAAAATATGTCCGATTATTGCCATGAATCCTGTGAATATCTGAAGATTTACAATTGCCGCGCTTCCTTCAGGAGCAAGTTCATACAGTTTTGGAAGCATCGCCGCCAGGAATCCTTTTGCCATATCGAAAAGCAATACGGGCACTCCGGTTTTCCAGCCTAGTACCCGTATTACATTTGTTGCACCGGCATTGCCGCTGCCGTGTTCTCTTACATCAATGCCATGAAACAATTTTCCTGCCCAGACCGCTGACGGAATTGAACCCAGCAGATATGCAGCCAGACCGGCAATTGTTATGTAAAGAACATTCATAAGAGAACTTTATGCTTTGAGAAGTCTTTCCTTAAGGGCTTCAAATTGTATATTAAGTTCTGACGGAAGGCGTTCACTGAACATTTCATAATGAGTGGTTATTAGTTCAGCTTCAGCAATCCATTCATTTTTATCGACTTTCAATAGTTCCTTCATATTCTTTTCAAAACCGTTTAAGCCTTCAATATCGATTGTACCTTCTTTTGGAACATAGCCTATTGCCGTTTCTGTTGCATTGTCCGCACCCTCAAGACGTTCAAATATCCATTTCAGAGCTCTGATATTTTCTCCATATCCCGGCCACAGGAATTTACCTCCGGCATCTTTCTTGAACCAGTTGACATTGAATATTTTAGGAAGTTTGTCCTTTTCGGGGGCATTTTCACCTGTTTTTATCCAGTGGGTAAAATAATCGCCCATGTGATACCCGCAGAATGGAAGCATGGCGAACGGATCGCGGCGTACACCTGCTTTCAGTCCTATCGCTGCGGCAGTCACTTCAGATCCGGCTATGGATCCTGTAAAAACACCATGGTTCCAGTCAAATGACTGGTAAACCAGAGGTAATGTGTCGGGCCTGCGTCCTCCAAAAAGTATTGCCGATATTGGAACCCCTGCAGGATTTTCCCAGTCGCTGTCAATGACCGGGCACTGACCGGCCGGAGATGTAAAACGGGCATTCGGGTGAGCAGCAGGTTTGCCCGATGCCGCATCATATTTCTCGTCTGTCCATGTTATAGTATTTTCAGGAATATCGTATCCTATTCCTTCCCACCAGACATCACCATCAGGAGTGAGTGCAGTATTTGTAAATATGCTGTTCGACCTGCATGAAAGCATGGCATTGGGATTTGTCTTCATAGAAGTAAAAGGAGCGACGCCGAAGAATCCATATTCCGGATTTATGGCATACAGACGGCCGTCTTTTCCTAATTTCATCCAGGCTATATCATCTCCCACACATTCAACTTTCCATCCGGGAATCGTAGGGATCAACATGGCTAAATTGGTTTTCCCGCATGCACTCGGAAATGCTGCAGCAAAATATTTCTTAACCCCTTCCGGATTTGTGATACCCATAATAAGCATGTGTTCGGCAAGCCATCCTTCCCTCCGGGCCATATTGGAGGCAATTCTCAGGGCAAAACATTTCTTGCCAAGCAGCGCATTGCCTCCGTAACCACTTCCGAAGGACCAGATCTCATTAGTTTCGGGGAAGTGTGTAATATATTTCTTTTCTATCGGGGCACATGGCCATTTTTTATCTTTTTCTCCCGGCTTCAGGGGCGCTCCTACCGAATGAATGCATGGGACAAAATCATTATTGCCAAGTATATCCAGAACAGCTTTCCCCATACGGGTCATGATACGCATATTGACCACAACATAAGGTGAATCGGTTATTTCTATACCTATATGTGAGATTTCCGATCCAAGCGGTCCCATGCTGAAAGGAATTATGTACATTGTACGGCCTTTCATGCAATCCCTGTACAGCCCGCGAAGGATACTTTTCATTTCCCGGGGATCGCTCCAGTTATTTGACGGACCTGCATCTTCCTGTTTTTCGGAGCAGATAAATGTGCGGTTCTCTACACGGGCAACATCACTCGGATCACTCTGAAAGTAGTAACTTCCCGGACGTTTATCTTCGTTCAGTTTAACAGCGTTTCCGTTTTTTACCATCATGTCGAGCAACATCTGATTCTCCTCATCGGAACCATCGCACCAATGGATGTTATCAGGCTGGCAGAGATCAGCCCACTCCTTTACCCATGTCTTCAATTTCTCATTACTGGTCATAAAGATTCTTTTTA
>DNOQ01000136.1 GCA_003501665.1 Bacteroidales bacterium
CGAAAATAATATTACTATATTGTTGTAAATTAAGTGGTTCGTATGGAACCTTCATGATCGTCAATTTATTTTCATTATCTTTTGTCCCGCCTCAGGCGGGATGAAGGTTTCATTTGAGTGGGTTTATAATTAATAAGTTTATTACAAATATATTCATTCAGTTTTAGAATAGCAAATTGCCTCCGTTTAAGATATTATCATGTATGTATTAGTTAATCAATTATATATGAGTCATGATCAGTCAGGCCAGAGTCCGTTTCCGAGAATAGTTTTACAAATTATTTTATCTGATATTATTATCGGTAAATGATTTTAAAATCATATCTTAACTAAAATTATTATTTTCATAAAATGGATAAAAATGAAATTATCAGATTATTGAAAGAGTCTGAAAATCATTTGGTTAACGAATTGTTGCCATTCTGGATTACACGTATGGCCGATTATGAGAATGGCGGGTATATAACACATTTTGATAAAAATGGTAATGATTCAGGCGAGGATGAGAAGTCTCTCATTGCCCAGACAAGGTCGGTGTATACTCTTTCTTCAGCCCATCGGGCAGGGTATGGGGAAGGAAAGTATGTTGAACTTGCCAGACACGGGGTGGATTTTCTTTTGAATAAAATGTGGGATAAGACCTATGGAGGCTTTTACTGGATGGCAGACCGGAAAGGAAATGTCAAGATCGATCAGAAAATCATTTACGGACATAGTTTTGCCATTTATTCTTTAAGTGAATATACCCTTGCCACAGGTGATCCCCGGGGGATAGAATATGCCGAAAAAGTATTCGACCTTATCCAGAAGTATTGTGTTGATTCAATGTATGGCGGTTACTGGGAAATGTTCCGGCGCGACTGGACACTTTGCGGACCCGGAAGTCAGGGAGGAGACAGAAAGACACTTGATGTTCATATGCATCTGATGGAGGCATTTACAACTCTGTATGAGTGTACCGGAAAAGATGTGCACCGCCGTAAATTGCTTGAGGATATGGATCTCCTGGTGAACCGTCTTATACATCCCGTCTATAAGACCGGAATACCTCAGTTTTTTAAGGATTGGGCGATCGCGCCGCAGATAAAGTTCGATATTATATGGGGATGGGACAGATTTTCGGAAGAGGGTCAGAAAGGCAATGCCACTGATAATACATGTTACGGGCACAATATTGAATTTGCATGGCTGATGATCCATGCCCTTAAAATACTGAAAATTGATCCTCAGGAATATTCTGAGCTGTTCAGGATCATCTTTGATCATACCGTGAATAATGGTATTGATTTTGAATATGGGGGTGTTTATGTGGAAGGTCCGCATTCAGGCGGTGTTTACGACAGGGAGAAGGAATTCTGGCAACAGGCTGAAGCCCTTATCGGATTGCTTGATGCGGTCATTATGTTCGGTGATGAAAAATACTGGGAAGCTTATAAAAATGTTCACCGCTTTGTATTTGGTAAAATGATAAACAAGGGTGTCGGTGAATGGTATCCTTTGCTGACCCGAAGGGGAGAACCCATCTGGACACACATGTCACATTCGTGGAAAGTCAATTATCATTCGGTCAGATCGATGGTTCAGAGCATAAGGCGGCTTAATGCTTTAAAGTCTGATCCCGTCTGAAATTATCGCTTATCTTTTTCAAATTAAATATCAGATTACTAATACTTACACTAATTGAAATGAAAAAAAATCCAAAAATCACGCGAAGGGGCTTTCTCGGGACTACGTCAGCAGCAGCTGCCGGATTGATTATTGTTCCTTCCAACACGATTTCCGGTCTGGGCCATAAAGCTCCATCCGATAAACTGAACATTGCCGGTGTGGGAATCGGAGGTATGGGGAGAGGCAACCTTCAGAGAATGGCTGCAGAAAACATAGTTGCACTATGTGATGTTGAGTGGGGTAAAAATAAACGGACCAATGTGGCAGATGTTTTTACTACATATCCGTCTGCTGCAAAGTACTATGACTGGCGGAAGATGTATGATGAAATGGGAAAATCGATTGATGCGGTAATGTGCGCAACTGCTGATCATACTCATGCAATCATTTCGGCTCATGCAATAGCTATGGGGAAACATGTTTTCACCCAAAAACCTTTGACGCATAGCGTTTATGAGTCACGGCTTCTGACAAAACTGGCAGCAAAATACAAGGTTGCCACACAGATGGGAAACCAGGGTTCTTCAGCTGAAGGTGTGAAGCTGATCTGCGAGTGGATATGGAATGGAGAAATAGGTGAAGTGAGAAAAATAGAGGCATATACCAATCGTCCCATCTGGCCGCAGGGATTGACTGCACCAACTGAGGAACAGCCCGTACCCGATACTCTTAAGTGGGATTTGTTCATTGGGCCCGCGAAGTTCCGGCCTTATAATGAAGCATATACACCCTGGGTATGGCGGGGCTGGTGGGATTTTGGTACCGGAGCGCTGGGTGATATGGCCTGTCATGTGATGCATCCTATATTCACTTCGATGAAGCTTCAATATCCTACAAAGGTTATTGGCAGTTCAACACCTTTTACAACTGACAGTCCTCCAAATGCAGAAATTGTACATCTTACATACCCTGCACGTAAAAAACCAGCCGACATAAAAATCAATCTTCCCGAAGTCGAAGTAACCTGGGTCGACGGAGGATTGAAACCCAAATTTCCTGAAAATTGGCCGGTTGACAGAGTGCAGAATTCAGGGGTACTTTTCCACGGGACAAAGGATATTCTGGTATGTGGTGAATATGGAACCGATCCGATCCTTTTATCGGGAAGAGTGCCCAATGTTCCGAAAAAACTACGTCGTATTGAAGGGACTCATGAGCAGGACTGGATCCGTGCCTGTAAGGAGAGCCCTCAAAGCAGAGTTCCGACTGCATCTGACTTCAGTGAGGCAGGCCCGTTCAACGAAATGGTTGTAATGGGGGTTCTGGCAACCAGGCTTCAGTCTCTCAATAAAGTATTGCATTGGGACGGACTGAATATGACATTTACAAATGTTACTGATGATGATAAATTACGGATCAGCAGAAATGAATCAATTTCAGCGAAAGCATTTGCTGATGAACTGATCAAGCATACCTACCGTGAAGGATGGTCTTTACCGGATATGCCTGTATAATGGATAAAAAAATGCCGCTGTTTGGCGGCATTTTTTTAATCACCATATTGTAGAGACGCCTAATTTGGGCGTCTCTACTCTAATCAAATAGAAATGAAGTAATTATTAATCAATTTTTTAAAATTTCGTATGAATCCTTACAGATGCAAGCAGTTAAATGGCTGGTATATTTTATAAATACTCAATAATCTCATCAGGATGTTTCCTGTTCTTATTGAGAGTTTTCTTAAATCCTGGCTTCGGATAACCCAGAGGGGTTATTCCGAAAACAACCTGGTTATCGGGGAGATTTAAGGCTGCCCTTAGCAATGCAGGATCGTATGCTTCAATCCAGCAGGTGCCAACACCTTCATTTTCAGCAGCCAGAATAATATGGGTAAGTGCAATCGCAACATCGGTCTCGATTGAATTATAACCGTCATAGGAGCGTTTCCATGACTGATCCTTCAACCCGACCACTATCAATATATGCGGGGCATCTTTGAACCAGTCGCGCTGATAACAGGGTCTGACTTTATCAAGCATATCCGCCGATGATACTACCAGAAATTTCCATGGCTGGATATTGCATGCTGAAGGTGCCAGTCTCCCTGCATCAAGTATCTTTTCTAAAATCTGTCCTGGCACCGGCCGGTCCGGATCATAATTGCGAATACTTTCTCTTGAACGGATAAGATCGTAATATTCCATTTATGTTAATTATCAATGATTTTTGATACTAAAATCCAACATCAATTATTTTAACCACAACTTTTTTCTGCTTGCCAAATAAATGCTAATTTATCCATTCTTTTGTCTCGTTATTCAGGGTATTGATCAAAAAATTTTTTCTACCTGAAACAAAATCAAGTCTGGAACGTTTATAGCTTTAACGATGAAGTAAGATGAATTTAAAGAAAAGGAAATACTTATATTTTTTCATACCACTGGGTCTGATAATAAAACTGACTATAACAATTTTATTGTTAAATCTGCCCGGAGGGTGCAAAGAGGAGAAGGATAAAAGGTTATTTGAAAAAGAATCCAAAAATATCACTGCCCTTTCAATTTCCCATTATATATCAAAATAATCCCTGCAAAGCTTTTGCCAACTGCCAACTATTTTATTACTATGAGAATAAAAGAAATTACGGAGTATAACGACAGAGCTTACAACGCCATACTGAAATTACTTCCACAGCTTGANNCCGGAAATAAAACTGCCGTCAAAGGAATTCTTTAAAAGTATAGTGGAGGATGAAGGCACTCATTTTTTTGTTTGTGAACAGGAAGATGGAGAAATAGTCGGGATGCTTACATTGACAACTTACAGTATCCCTAGCGGTACAAAATTCTGGATAGAGGATGTAGTGATCGATGAATCAAACAGAGGCAAGGGATACGGTAAAGAGTTGATGCTCCATGCCATGAAATATGCTGAATCGACAGGTGCAAGAGCTGTTGATCTTACATCAAGANNCAGGATCGCTGCAAATCAGTTATATGTAGATCTGGGATTTGAAAAGCGGGATACAAATATCTACAGATACAAGGTTACAATTCCTGAGAAACCCTGACAGAGGATTATATGATTCCATACCGTCAATAACCTTTTAGCCGGGTCTCTCCCGGG
>DNOQ01000577.1:0-1437 GCA_003501665.1 Bacteroidales bacterium
CATCATAAAATCAATGTATTGTGCACGTTGGTAAGGAAGTTCGCTTTCTGAACTTTTCCTTGAAAGCTTTCCTTTGTAACTATCAATAGTATCATATTGCTTTGGATTCATCTATTTTTGGAGGAACTCTTCTTTAGGGTAAACAATTTCTGTTGAAAAAAGTTCCTTTATCCGAAAACATTTAAAGATCAGCAGGGGAATATTCTTTGGCTATCATTAGTTAATCAGGGGTTGAAATTATAGGTTTATACATAAACCTTTTTTAACTTTATAAGCATAAGAGAATTTTAACCCTTTTTTACCAGGATTTTTTCAAATATGAAAACGAAAACGCTTTGGATCGGTTTTGCACTTATCACTGCAATTTGTTTTTCTGTCCTGATATTTTTCGGCCATGAGATTTACAGGGAAAAACCGCCTATCCCGGAAAAGGTCATTACAGAAAGTGGTATTGTACTGTTTACTTTACAGCAGATCAAAGACGGCCAGAATGTCTGGCAATCAATAGGAGGTCAGGAGATTGGTTCTGTCTGGGGACATGGTGCTTATGTGGCCCCTGACTGGTCCGCTGACTGGCTTCATAAAGAAACACTCTTTCTTCTTGATAAATGGTCCAAAAAAGATTTTGATGTTCTGTTCGATGACCTTGATCCTGAAAAGCAGGCTATGTTAAAAGTGAGGATCCGGAATGCTTTACGTTTAAATACTTATGATAGCAAAACAGGGATCCTTACAGTTTCAGACGAGAGGGCTGAAGCGATCAAAAGCAACAGTAATTACTACCAGGGACTTTTTATGGATGATCCTTCCCTTGACAGGGAGAGAACTTCTTATGCTATACCTGCCAGTTCGATAAAAGATACTGTCCGTATGCATAATATGAATGCTTTTTTCTTCTGGACTTCATGGGCATGTGTGACAAACAGACCGGATTCTGATCTGACATATACCAGTAACTGGCCACCTGATCAGGTCATAGGTAATACACCATCAGCCGGGATAGTATTATGGACAGGATTCAGCGTGATAATGCTGCTTGTCGGCATAGGGCTGCTGGCTTATTATAATGCAAGAAACCGGTCTGATGTATTGACAAATCTCTGTTACCTCAGAATGATCCGATCGGTGGTTTAAATCCTACTCCGTCGATGAAGGCTACCCTGAAGTATTACTGGGTTGTTGTCGGACTTATCCTTCTGCAGATCCTGTTTGGTGTGGTAACAGCTCATTATGGAGTTGAAGGCAAAGGCTTTTATGGTTTAAGCCTGGATAACATCCTGCCTTATTCAGTTTCAAGGACATGGCACTTACAGCTTACTCTTTTCTGGATAGCCACTTCATGGCTGGCTGCCGGACTTTATATCGCTCCTGCTGTATCAGGATACGAGCCAAAGTACCAACGGCTCGGTGTGAACGTACTCTTCTTTGCTCTCCTGG
>DNOQ01000577.1:1507-3524 GCA_003501665.1 Bacteroidales bacterium
ACCGGCTTTATTATCTGGCTCTTTTTAATGTTCCGTGCTCTGTGGCCTGCACTGGTAAAACCATCGGAAAACCGTCAGCTTTTAATACTGTTTATTATAGCTTCTGTTGCAATTGCAGGATTCTATGGTGCCGGATTAATGTGGGGAAGACAGACACATTTATCAATTGCGGAATACTGGCGTTGGTGGGTGGTTCACCTGTGGGTGGAAGGTTTCTTTGAAGTATNNCTGTTTGTAAGAATGGGGTTGCTGAACATTAAATATGCAACAACAGGAGTACTTTTCGCGACCATTGTTTATATGGTTGGCGGGGTCATTGGTACATTCCATCATCTTTATTTTGCCGGAACACCTACTGCAATTATCGCTCTGGGTGCAACGTTCAGTGCTCTTGAAGTGGTACCGCTGGTGTTCATGGGCTTCGAAGCCTACCATAACCTGCAACTAAGCAGGGCTACAGCATGGGTCAAATCTTATAAATGGCCGATATACTTCATCATTTCGGTTAGCTTCTGGAACCTTGTGGGTGCAGGCCTGTTCGGATTCCTCATTAATCCCCCGATAGCCTTATATTATATGCAGGGGCTTAACACAACCCCGTTACATGGGCATGCAGCTCTGTTTGGAGTCTTTGGTATGCTGGGAATCGGACTGATGCTGTTTGTACTTAAGGGGCTGACAGTAAAATATGTATGGAAAACAAAATTGCTGAGTATTGCATTCTGGTCGTTAAATACAGGATTAATGTTAATGTTACTCTTAAGCCTTCTTCCTGTCGGAGTGCTGCAAACCATTGCAAGTATTAAGTTCGGGATGTGGTATGCACGTTCATCCGAATTCATGCAGGATTCAACAATGCAAACCTTACGGTGGCTGAGGATCGTGGGAGATANNTCTGCAGGATAATCAGAAATTACCCCTCATAAACAGACTTCTTTGTGACAATCCGTATCACCAGAGCATACTGATATTCAGTTCTACTAAAAAGAAAGTAAATGAGATTGTCAGGGGGTTGCGCTCAGTAAATTATGTCGTTGAAGGTATTTCATCGGATCTGGACCAGAAGGAAAGGGAAAAGATGCTGTTAAGGTTCAGTTCGCGTAAAAGCCGTGTCCTTGTATCTACAGATGTTCTCAGCAGAGGGATCGATATTAAGGATATCAATATGGTAATAAATTATGATGCCCCGTCAGATGCTGAGGATTATGTGCACCGGGTAGGGCGTACTGCACGTGCTGAAAAAACAGGAGTTGCAGTGACTCTTATTAACAAATCGGATCTGATTAAAATGCAGCGTATTGAGAAACTTATCGGTTATAAAATCAATATTGTCCGGCTTCCTGATTCCGTAGCCGCAAAACATGGAAAAAATCGGGGAGCCAGGATTTCAATATCGGATTCTGCAGGGGACAAATCTAAAAAAAGAAAGAAGCAGAAACACATGAACAGGGTGGATTGGAAGATAATCAGCACTAAAAGTAACTTTATTAGGTAAATCTGAACCAGCCTATAACTCTGACCATATTCAATGCCTTTAATTGAGGTTGTCTCATCCTGAATGTCAGGATCATCTCCTGATATTTGTTTCACATGGACAAGGATTATGTCTATGTTTTCGGTATTTATAATTTGTGGCACAACTTGTGCAAATAAGTAATAACAAAAAAATAACTGTCCCCAATGTAATTATTGCATTTTAAAAGATATTTATTATTTTTGCATCTCAAATCGTTTGTGCCTTGAAAGCATTTCATCTGATACTCAATTATTTCATTATGCCGCTCATGCCTATGTGCATGTACCGGTAAGCTGTTTTGTAAAGGTAACAATCACATTTTAAATCATTAACAAATCTTACAGATGCAGGATTTTATCGGCATCATAATTATTTATGATATTAATATTCAATTATTTATTCTATGAAAGACCATAAACTTCATTTCGAAACACTTCAGGTACATGCCGGCCATCAGCCGGATAAAGAGACGTCATCAAGGGCTGTCCCATTGTACCAGAC
>DNOQ01000410.1 GCA_003501665.1 Bacteroidales bacterium
CTCCGGAAGGTGGTTCCAGTGAACCGGGTGACCCAATTGCTGAAATTAGTTCGTCCCTGATGAGCAGTTCTCCTTTAAAAGTCCTGCCTTCGTTGACAATCGAGGCATTCGTTATAAATATACTGCTCATAATCAGAAATATATTAAATCTTTGTCCCCTGTAATTTTTAACTCAAGCCTGAGTATTGACCCGCTACAGGGGATTTGGGGAATATTTCCTGTATTTAATAAAAAAACTCCGCAGCTTCATTCTCAGCACTCCCCACAATGCTTCGTTAAAGATACCGCCCGACATTTTAGAAGTTCCAAGCCTTCTGTCAGTGAATATTATAGGGATTTCAACTATTTTATACCCGAGTTTATATGCTGTGAACTTCATCTCTATCTGGAAGCTATAGCCGACCGACTTTATATGTTCAGGTTTAATGTTTTCCAGGACCTCTTTTTTGTAACAGACGAATCCTGCAGTGGTGTCCATTATCTTCATTCCCGTTACCATTCTGACATAAATAGAGGCGAAGTAAGACATCAGGACACGGGTAAGTGGCCAGTTTACTACATTAACACCGCTTATGTATCGTGATCCTATCGCCACATCAGCTCCCTCTTCGGTGCATGCTTTATGAAGTCTCACCAGGTCATCGGGGTCATGGGAAAAATCGGCATCCATCTCGTATATATACGTGTATCCTTTTTCAAGGGCCCATTTAAAGCCGGCAATATAAGCAGTTCCAAGGCCCAGCTTACCTGGCCGTTCCATAAGATGGACATTGGGGTGTGAGGGTTGCATATTTTTAACAATTGCTGCGGTGCCGTCGGGAGAGTTATCATCGATAATCAGGATATCAAAAGCGACACTGAGCGAAGAGATAGCTTTAATAAGTGCCTCAATGTTCTCCTTTTCCTTATAAGTCGGTATAATTACAAGGTTCGACATGCAGGATAAATATATGCTAAAATACGGAAATTCAATTAATGATCATTAATATTTAAAAGAATAAAGTTTTGTTATCGGCTCTCCAGAACCTTCTGATTAAATCCCGGTTTTATTATATTTATCTTTACCGGAGAGATTTATGTTATTAATAATTTTAATTTTGTCTCCTGTCAATTTTTCGGAAATGAAAACCTCGTTCAGGATTCTTTTATTCTGTTTATTAATATCCTCGAAGGGATTTGCTCAACAAACAACTTGGCAGACAGGATTATTTTCATTCTTTGATAATACCGAATTCGGTCATTCTACTATTCAGATCCATCAAACAATGGCTGGTGTGTGTTTTGCACCGGAAGAATGGTTTAAATTAGATTCTGTTCACAGTGGATTTCTCTCGGAAGCCGGGATTGAATATAAACATTTAGGAATCTATAATACATTCTAATCTGATAACGGGCGAATGTATTATTATGAGGATCATGAAATGAATTCTATTGGGGAGACATTTTATAACGGACACATACTTACAATCGTTCGGATTTTTAAACAGACTTTATAAAAAATGATGTGGCAAGTCCATGATTTATTTACTCTTTACATCTAACTGAAAGAACCATGTAGCATGAACAGGCTTTTAAAGTCTCGTATAATCTGAAAAATATCAGACTAAAGCATTGAAAACTATCATTAATTTCCTTCAGCCTGCAGCTGGTAAGATGAAAATCAGTAATTATAAAAAGACCTTTTTACTGCTAATGCTTATATGGTTCATTATGAACCTTATCCAGGCAATTTTTACGGAAGTATTAAGCGATGAAGCTTATTACGGATTATTCGGAAAATACCTTGACTGGGGATATTATGATCATCCTCCCATGGTTGCCCTGCTGATAAAGATCAGCTCTCTGTTTTTCGACGGGAACCTGGGTATACGTTTTATGACAATTCTTTTACAGCTTGGTACTATATTCCTGATATGGAAAATATCCGATTTCAGGGAGCCCGATTCACGAAGGGTATTTACTTTTTTCATTATAGCCGGTTCAATCAGCATGTTTTCCGCTTACGGAATTATTACAACACCTGATGCTCCTCTTTTATTCTTTACTGCATTATTCTTTTTTGCATACAAACGATTTATTGCTGATAACAGGTGGCCGGCAGTTATATTGCTTTCAGTATCGATGGCAGGACTGGTCTACAGCAAATATCAGGCGTTCCTCGTAATAGGATTTGTGATTCTATCCAACCTCAAGTTATTAAAAATGTGCAGGTTCTGGCTAGCAGGTATCCTGGCCATGATCCTTCTTTCACCTCATATTTACTGGCAGATTTCTAATGATTTTCCCGGCCTTGCATACCATCTGATTGACAGGTCTGAAGGCTTCAGCTGGTTATTCCTGATTGAATACTTTCCAAATCAGATGGCTGTCTTTAATCCATTGACCCTTGGTGCGTCAATATATGTCATGATTAAATACAGCCCTGCCGGTCAGTTTGACAGAAGCCTCTATTTCCAGATCGCCGGGTTTCTGATCTTTTTCTGGATATTAGCTTTCCACGGACATGTTGAACCTCACTGGACCATAGCATGCTCGATACCGATGATTATTATTCTCTCGGAAAAAAGCTATGAGAATCCTTCATTATTCAGATATACACGTAAATATATTCTGCCATCACTTTTGCTCCTTCTGGTTATCAGAATCCTGTTGATAACTAATCTTCAGTTTGTTAAAGATTTAGGTTTCAGTGGTAAAGAAGAAAAATACAAAGCCATTGAATCAATAGCTAAAGATTTACCTGTGATTTTCACTGGTTCTTTACAGAAGCCGTCTTTATATCTTTTTTTTACGGGGAAAGAGGCCACAGTAATCAGCTCCCTTTATTCCCGTCAGACACAGTTTGATGTATGGCAATTTGAAAAAAAATATCACAACAAACCTGTTTTTGTTAGCGTAAGTCCAGGCGGGGAATCACTGGTTTATGGTTCCGGCCGTTTGCGGTTCATCGGCTTCAGAACTGACAGCCTTCAGACTGTCAACAGGATGAAAATAACTTTCAATCTGAATAAAAACTATTTTCAATCGGGAGATTCTGTTAATATGTCATTCTCATTACATAACCGGTATATTTATGATATTGACTTCGGCCATCACCAGTTCCCTGTTGAGGTTTGCATGGTTTTCCTCAAAGGGGAGGAGGTACATGTGCATCAGGTTTTCCCTGAGGAGCCTGTGGGTGTTGTTCCCGGAGGGGACACTATTGACGGAAGGATTTATGGAGTTATTCCTGCCCTGCCTTACGGATATTATCATTTTGGACTTTCTCTTAACACTATTTTCGGTCCCTCTCTGAACAGCCGGTTTGTGAAAATAAAAATTGAAAATAATGATTGATAAAATAGTTGTCATGAAATTTCTGAAGTTCTGTGTTGTCGGCTTTTCAGGGATGCTGATTGACTTTGGCACTACATGGTTATTAAAAGAAAAGGTCAGGATAAACAAATATATAGCTAACTCAACGGGATTTATTCTTGCAGCCACTTCAAATTATATCTGGAACAGGCTATGGACATTTCAAAGTGAAAATAACCGCATTGCAATTGAGTACTTTTCATTTATCCTTATTTCACTGGCTGGGCTTGGGATAAATAATTTTGTTATCTTTTTGCTGAATGATAAATTCAAAATTAACTTTTATCTGTCCAAGTTGTTTGCGATTGGAGTGGTAACCATCTGGAATTTCTTTATGAATTTTTTTATTACATTCCGGTGATCACAAAGTCTTTAATCGGTCTCAGTAATATGGAGTGAACTATGAATGAATTTGTGCAGGTAAATGTTTAAGTCCAGCCTCTTGGTAATCCGGAATGTGGATTTGGGTTAAAAATTAATAACTTCCGAGGGATGGGCGAACACCTAATACTTAACTACCGGTCAGGAAATTTCACTAAATATGAATTAGACTACCGACTTTCGTTAATATTCGGAGACCTTATAACTGAATTTAAATTTAACAGCAGATTTTCTTGATTCAACTATTGCATTAAATGAATCAATTTATATCTTTGCCCCCGCTTTTTGGCGAAGAGTTGGTTGACAGGGGAAGTGAGATAACATTCCGGCATAGTAAATTTGGGGATGGATAGAGTGGGGGAAGGCCGGTAATATTATCCTGGATTTTTGCCAGGAGAGATAAAAGTATTAACTTTAATGTCCCAAAACAAAATATCCACCTTGGCTAGGGTCAGGGTGGATGGATAAAGTTCTTTGAAACAATGAAGTAGCAACCAGGCGAGACAGACAATCTCGCTAAATAACTTGTTAGTATTTAGAATTGAGCTTGGGAAGATTATTCTTAGAAGAGACAAGAGAATACAATTTTTACAATGAAGAGTTTGATCCTGGCTCAGGATGAACGCTAGCGGGAGGCTTAACACATGCAAGTCGAGGGGCAGCATAATGTAGCAATACGTTGATGGCGACCGGCGCACGGGTGAGTAACGCGTATGCAACCTACCCTGTACAGGGGGATAACCCGGAGAAATTCGGACTAATACCCCATAATATTAATCAGAGGCATCTTTGGATAATTAAAGTTTCGGTGGTACAGGATGGGCATGCGTAACATTAGCTAGTTGGCAGGGTAACGGCCTA
>DNOQ01000379.1 GCA_003501665.1 Bacteroidales bacterium
CTTCCGGCTGGATGACAGGATGGATATACATATCTTCCATTTTGTTTCCGTAATTGATGACCTTTCCGGCTTGGATGTAAATGTTGTCAGGGAGAAATATAAGCTGCCCGGGAAATATTTTATGATCTCTAACCAGTTCCATAAGCATAAGAATCATAAAGTATTACTGGATGCACTTGTTCTGTTGAAACAAATGGATTCTGAGGTGCATCTGGCAATGACCGGTCGTTTTCCTGATGCAACCCACTCGCCTTACATGAAAGAATTGCATGAAATAATCGAAATGCAAAATCTGCATTCCCAGATCAGCCTGCTGGGAATAATTCCGAGAAATGAACAACTCCTGTTAATGAAGCATTCACAGGCAGTTTTGCAGCCAAGCCTGTTCGAGGGATGGAGTACCGTGATTGAAGATGCCATGTCACTTCAGGTACCAGTGGTAGCCTCAGACCTCCAGGTTAATATAGAGCAATTGGGCGAAAAGGGGACATATTTCAATCCTCATAATGCTGAAGAACTGGCGTCAATTTTGTTCAATTTTCCTGAAAGAAATCCGAATGTCAGGTTATATGATGATTATGAAACCAGGGTGAGATCAGCTGCCAGGGATTTCATCAGGATATTTTCTTAGATCTTTATTCTGCTTTACTACCTGAACCTTCGATGAAGGAAGATATTAAACTTTATATCAAAAATCTCCCGGGGTGGAGTACGAGGAGGAAAATAGTGGTCTTCATCTCAGATGACTGGGGAGACCATCGGATAAGAAATGAGGAAGACTATAGGAATTTGATAAGAATTGGCATACCCGTTGATAAATCAATTCACACAAGGTACGGCAACCTTGCTGATAAATCAGACCTTCACTCTCTCTATGAGGTCTTATCCGGGGTTAAGGATAAAAATGGAAGGCATGCCGTAATTACCCCGTTTGTTATTCTGGCCAATCCTGATTTTGATAAGATCAGATCTGATGGGTTCGAGAGATATCATTATGAACTTTTCACGGATACCATAAGAAAATATGAAAATGGATATCAGACAATTAAGGCATGGGAAGAAGGCATTGAAGCGGGGATATTTGTTCCGGAACTACACGGAAGGGAACATTTCAATGTCACGCAATGGTTGCATTTTCTCAGTAAGGGAGATGACCGGTTACTGCAGGCTTTTGATCTGCATTATGCGTTCCTGAAGACTCCGGGTATGAAGGTTAATCCTGTTTATGCATTTTACTTTGACAACCAGACTGATTTTGAGTTTCTGAAGGAATCATTGTCAGATGGCGTGAGATTATTCAGGGAGATATTCAAGCGTAATCCGCTGGTGTTTAATCCTCCTAACGGGATGTTCCATGAAGCGTTCTACAGCCAACTTGCAGAATTAGGAATAAAGGCGGTAAATGCAAAGCACTTCAGGATGCAGCCTGATGGTAAAGGAAAGATCGTGAGAAGGTATTTCAGGTTTGGACAAGTCTCATACGAAGGGATTACCCACTTTATTTCAAATTGTGCTTTCGAACCAGCGGGTGAGAGCTATAGTGGTATCGGGAAAGCGTTGAAGCAGGTAGAGATTGCATTCAGATGCAGAAAGCCAGCACTTATCAATACTCACCGGGTCAATTTCATTGGTTCCAGAGACATCAGGGTGAGAGACAAAAGTCTTTCGGAGTTTTCTCTGCTTTTAAGTAATATCCAGCGTAAATGGCCCGATATTGAATTCCTAAGTGCCGGTGAGTTTGTCACTCTGCTTAATAAGGAGGTATGACGAGCAGAAAAAAGAATATCGTCTTTGTTAACCAATCATCAGGCTATCTGACGATAGAGAATATTAATGAATTTGCCAGGCATTACGATAATCTGGCTCTGATATACGGAACAATGACACCAAATCAGTATCCGTTGAATGACAGAATTAAAAAAGTAAGAATTATAAAAAAAACCCGAAAATCAAATATAGGGAAAGTTTTCCGATGGATTATTGCCACAATTCAGATACACCTGCTTCTCCTCATTAAGTTCAGGGATTACGAAATCTTCTACTATACCCTGCCCCCCTTTTCTTACTTATGCTCATTGTTCATCCGAAGGAAGTTCTCAATAATGGTTTTTGATGTCTATCCTGACATACTTACATCTTATGGAATCAGGGCCAGGAACCCGGTTTACAGGTTCTGGAGTTGGGCAAATAAAAGATTGTTCGCCAGAGCCCACCGTATTTTCACAATAAGCAATGGATTACGTAATGTCTTAAGCCAGTATGTGCCTGCTGACAAAATTCAGGTAGTCGCACCCTGGGGGTCTATCTCAAACCTGACTCCTGTACCAAAAGATGCAAACCCGTTCACTAAATCACTTAGATTGGAAAATAGAATTGTTGTACAGTATTCCGGTAATATCGGAACCGCACATAATGTAGAACTACTGGTGGAGTTGGCCAGAGATCTTCAAAAATATGAGTCGATTCATGTTGTTATAATTGGAAGAGGCAAAAAGGTGGAAATCATAAGAAAACTGATTGAAAAATTCTCTTTATCAAACTGCACAGTTCTTCCATTTCAGCCTGAGGAAAATATTTTATACAGTTTATCAAACGCAGATATCGGAGTCGTAATGCTCGATGATAATGCCGGTCAGTTCAGTATCCCAAGCAAGGTTTACAATATCATGGCTGCAGGCTCCGCCTTGCTGGCCATTGCGCCGCCAAACTCGGACCTTGCATCAATTGTCAGCAAGTATCAAAATGGGATCTGCCTGCCGGGGAACGAATACGAGGGCATTAAGAGCTTTATAACAGACCTGAGCGTTGACACTGACAAACTTAACTTTTACAAGTCCAACTCAATCAGGGCAGCAGCCAACTTTACAGTTGAAAATGCCAGGCTGATTGCTCATTCCTACCTGAACTAATGCATGCCAGATGCTTTTTGTTGGTGACATAGCATCCCCGAGCCGGAGACACAGTGAACAGCTTAATGATCAGTTGAACAGGTATCCCTGGATCTTCAACGGACAACCTCTGATCTGCAATCTTGAAGGATTGGTCTGTGATTCGGACATTAACGCCGGGAATACACCAGTACTATACAACCATTCGTCGGTTATCGGGGTGCTTGGCCGGCACGGCTGCAAAGCAGTCTGCCTGTCCAATAATCATTCTCTGGATTTGCCGGGTAATTTTGATACAACAATCAGTGCGCTGGCCACATCTGGAATTAATTATACCGGTGCCGGCAGGTCACCAGCCGATGCGAGTAAACCTGCCGAATTTATGCAGGGCGACAAAAAGGTGCTGCTATTCAATTCAACCTGGCATGTTTTATTGCAACACCGGAAGAATCCGTCACGGAATATTTACATAAATACAATACAGGAAGAAAGGATTATCAGTGAAGTCAGGCAGTGCAGGGAATTGAACCCTGGTTCTGTTATTATCATTTATTTACACTGGAACTTTGATCTTGAGAGTCTTCCTTTTCCAGTTCACAGAAGATTTGCCAGGGGGCTTATCGATAGTGGTTCAAACCTTGTAGTTGGAAGCCATTCTCACTGTATACAGGGCGGTGAAAGATATAAGGACGGACTCATAGTCTATGGCCTTGGTAATT
>DNOQ01000149.1 GCA_003501665.1 Bacteroidales bacterium
ATGAGTTTTTAGAGATGCCCTTAAGGATGAAGACGGACGGACTGCTCTGATGTATGCTGCATACAACAGGCATACTGTAATTATGGAAAAGCTTATCCAGAAAGGGGCATCAGTCAACCTTACTGACAATTACTGAAGGACTGCCATGATGTTTGCTTCGTCGGGACCATACACCGAATCTGTCAGGATACTTTTAAAAAACCATGCTGATCCTGATATGACCGATAAAGAGGAGCATTTCACTGCATTAATGTACGCGGCTGCTGAAGGCCAGACAGAAGTGGCAAAAATTCTTCTGACCTTCAAAGCCGATCCCCGGCTTAAGGATATTGATGGAGATAATGCCCTTACATTTGCCAGAAACAATGGGCATAATGACATTGTTACGCTTCTGCAGCCCTTCATGAAATAATCCGGTTTGTTCATACAATGTTAATAAGTTATTAAAAACTTAATTTACAGGAGAGGGCTATTGTTTTGAATGCAGGATATTTTTGATCAAAAAAGTAAAATGAACCTTGATAAAATAAACCTGCGGTATAAAAATATCTCTTATCTGAGAAAACCTGATGATCTCACCCTTGAAGAATGGCAGTATGCACTCCGGAAACAATATGCCGAAACTCACCATTTCAATATAAAGAACAAAACCAAAAATCCTGTATTTTCCGATTTTGATGTCCTTAATCCTGAAACCGGATTAAAATATAAAGTTGCCATCCGGAGTAAAGACAACACTGCAAATTTTTGCGAATGTGGCGACTTTAAAACAAATGGTCTGGGCACATGCAAACACATTGAAGCGGTCTTCAGGCATATAGATAAAGTCCTGAATAAAAGCCATCTGCTTAACAAAGGATATAATCCCGTCTATACGTCGGTATTCCTGGATTACAGAGGTGAACGAAAAGTCAAAATAAGGATTGGTTCAGAGAACATGGAAGAATTCAAGGCGCTGGCCGGCAAATATTTTGACAGCAACAGGGTACTTCCGGAAAGTTCTTACGAATTATTCGATAATATAATCAGGGAAGGGAAATCAATTAACGAAAGTTTCAGATGCTATCCTGATGCGCTTTCATTTATTATTGAAAAACGGGAGGATCAGAAACGAAGTAAGCTTGTATATGAAAAATATCGTTTACAGATAAGTAACGGGGTTTTCAGCAAACTTGTCAATGCCGAACTATATCCATATCAGAAAGAAGGGATATGTTTTGCTGCTGAAAAAGGCAGGTGTATTATCGCCGATGATATGGGCCTTGGAAAGACCATTCAGGCCATTGCCGCTGCTGAACTACTGCGGAAAGAGGCAGGGGTTACATCAGCTTTTATTATTTGTCCTACATCATTGAAATACCAGTGGAAATCCGAAATAGAAAAATTTACGGATCAACAGGCCTGGGTAATTGAAGGTGTTTATACAAAAAGAATAATTCAATATCAGAACGAGTATTTTTATAAGATCGTTTCATATAATACCGCCATAAACGATATCAGGGAGATAAGTGCCGTATCGCCTGACATCGTAATTTTAGATGAAGCCCAGCGTATTAAGAATTTCAAGACGAAAATATCGAGGCATATTAAAGCTCTCAAATCACCTTATTCTTTCGTATTGACCGGCACCCCCCTTGAGAACAAACTCGAGGAATTATATTCAATAGTCCAGTTTACCAATCCATATACACTGGGCCCTTTCTACCGGTTTATGCACGAGCACCGGATCGCTGATGAAAAAGGAAAAATTATCGGGTACAGGGACCTTAATAAAATAGGCGCTGTGTTATCCGATACTATGATACGCCGGCGAAAGAAAGATGTCCTGCTCCAGTTACCCGAGCGAATGGATAAAGTACTATTTGTCACCATGACTGAATCCCAGAGCGCTATTCACGAGGAATACAGGCAGCATGTAGCAAAACTGATAATAAAATGGCACAGACAGGGTTTCCTGAACGAAAAAGACCGTCAGAACCTTATGATTTTTCTTAACATAATGAGGATGGTTTGTGACAGTACTTTTATCATCGATCAGGAAACGCGGCATGATACAAAAATCACCGAGCTGATGAACATCCTCGGGAAGGTATTTGCAGAAGGAGATGAAAAAGTTGTTATTTTCAGTCAGTGGGAACGAATGACCAGGATTGTATCCGGGGAACTGGATGATCGAAATATTAAATACCAGTATCTGCATGGAGGGATTCCAGGTTCTGACAGGGGAAAACTTTTCGAAAATTTCAATAATGACCCGGAATGCAGGATTTTCCTTTCAACTGACGCGGGTGGTGTGGGGCTTAACCTTCAGGCTGCATCGTTTCTTATCAATCTTGATATACCATGGAATCCGGCCGTATTAGAACAACGTATTGCCCGAATCTACCGTATAGGCCAGAAAAAGAATGTTTCGGTGATCAATATGGTTTCAGCCGGTACTATTGAACACAAGATGCTGGGCGTCCTGAGCTTCAAGAAAGGGCTTGCAGAAGGTATTCTTGACCAGGGAGAAGATGCCATATTCCTGGAAGACAGCAAATTCAAGATACTCATGAACTCGGTTGAAGAAATGATAGGCCAGGAAACATCATTAACTGATCTTTCAGATGTCGCTGAAAATGTAGAAACAGGTACTGAGTTGGTCGAAAATGAGACCAGCTTTCCGGTTGAAGAATCTGATAATCAACCGGAAACTTCAGTAACGCCTTCCTTTATAGGGGATGATGATGTCAAACAACCAGCTGAAAATCAGGAGAAAGGGCAGATAGAAACCACAACACCGGTTGATCTGATCCAGACCGGATTATCATTTTTGGGGAAACTTACCCAGACTCTATCGAGTCCCGAAGCTACACAACAGCTTGTTTCATCTATAGTTCAGAAAGATGAAAAAGATGGTAAAACATACCTTAAGATTCCGGTTGAGAATGAAAAGGTAATAGAGAACGCGCTTGCACTTTTTGCAGGTATATTCACCCAGAAAAAGAACTGATAACAGGTATTGTCAGGATAATTCCTCCGTATCCTCATATTCTTCATTTTGCCCGTCAGGGCAAATATGACAATAGCTACAGGATGTTTTATATGGTTAATTGCCCGAAGGGCATTAATCAATATTGCTCTGGATTCCCAACGGAAAATCTGGATCAACAATTGCCTATGATTCTATTGATATTAATTCCCTACGGGAAATGATGAAATGGTCCCCGAATACATTCTATTGTTATTGATCCCCTGACGGGGATTAATGTAGAAAACAATCTGGTTATCATAGCAATTATGGATTACTACGTTTTTTATATATATGACCTCGTGCCAGAACTCTTTTCAATACGACAGTGGATCCATCATATTTTTAAGATAAGTTACCATCTCCATCCCTTTTTCTCTCTTTTTTTCTTTACCTTTTCATATTTTTTTCGATATTCCTCGTTCTCTTTCTGCTGTTTCACCAAAGAATGTTTTATTATCTCATCTTTAGATATATCCTGATTTCCCATAATAGTGTTTACTGAGATCCACCTGTCAGTATACATCAGCTGCATGTCAGGATTAAGGGTATAGCTTCCTCGATCAATCCTTTTAAATATCTTTTTATTGTACGGGTTGTTGCTGTCAACTTCATGTTTAGCGAATATGGATAGTAAATACTCGCGTTTCTTCCGGTACTGAGGTATAACTGCCTCCGAGAAGTGTTGAATATTTTCGATTATATCATCTACTTTTATTCCCAGGGACTGGAAGTATCTTTTCTTTGGCAGAATAACCGACTGAATTGCAAGAAATAAGTTGATCAGCAGGTATTCAATCTTATGTGAATCTATCTTTGCCAAACGCTCCTCTGCCAGTATTTTTAAAGAATCAGTAAGCAGAAGCGGATAAATCTTCCCCAGTTTATTTCTTGCATAATCTGGTGAAACAAATGCCTGTTCGAAGGCAACCTGAATGGAAGTCTTATTGAAAGTATTGAATAAACAAGGATCGGCGCCATTGTCGAGAAGTGTTTTTATTGTATTAAGAGCCCCCGAAAATACAGCGGCATGTAAGGGAGTAAAATTATGAACATCACGATAATTTATTCCATACTTATTTATTAATGGGATAATCATTTTTACATTATCTTCCCTGTAGCGCTGATAATATTTCCTGAAGATCGAACCGCGTTCACTTTCATAATTTCCGGCGCGCTTATACTTTAAGTCTGCAAGTTTTTCCATTATAAGAGACTGGTTATAAACCAATGCAAAATCAAAAAGCCTGTCCTTGGCCTTTTTATTGAACAGTTCGGGATTCAGTGCATCTTTTTTTAACGACTGGTAAATCTCAAAAGTTACAGGTTCCCACGCGGGCTTCTCGAAGGTCAGTATACTTGTATGAATGGCATCTGCCTGCTCATTTTTACCCTGCATTTCAAGTCTTCTGGCTTCCTTTTTCCAGTCATCAGCCGTTGATATATCTTCTTTAATGTCGCGGGTATCTTCTATTTCGGAAATTCCCGCCAGATTGATCAGCCTGTGTGCTTTTGACTG
>DNOQ01000474.1 GCA_003501665.1 Bacteroidales bacterium
GAACCTTCATGACGTGAATTATTTTCATGAGCTAAGGTGTTTTTGTAACATGAAGGTTTCATATGACAACCCCGTTACTGTTGAGATGACAGGATTATTTGGAATGAATGTAGTGCCAAAGAAAATTTTCATGTTCATATTATGCTTTTCTTCAAACAGATACAATTTGCTACTGTAGAAGATGAGTTAGAATAAAACACATTACAATCACAAAAAAATTTTGTGACACTACATTTCTTCTTTTTTCAGGATTTTTGGTGGGGTAATTATGCTTTTAAAATTTAGTAGCTTCATTCCATTTTCCGGCATATCGGTTCGTACCCACATTATCTGGTTTTTAATTTTAATAGGCATAACCAATACTTTTTTGACTTCCTTTAAACCCTGAACAGTTGTTAACAGTCAGGATTTTATATACTCTCTTCCAATTGATTTATAGCTAAGGGGTTCAGTTTTTGCCCCAGGATTTCTTGTATGGTACGCTTCACACAGATAAGCAAGGAAACAAATCATAATGTGACCTGTGATGCGATTCACTGTCCAACGGAACACAGGCATGGTCTTGAATGAACTTTTGAATTCCCCTAAGAACTTATGTACAGCTTTACATATATTTTTTAAATAGATGAAACAGTATCTCAAAATTAAAGCTTTCTGGGGTACAACTGACAAGGCTGTGAAAATCCAAATGTAGTGTGGAATAATTGCTTACTACCTTGTGAATTTAGTAGGTTACAAATTGAAAGTGAACCGATCTATCTACAAAATCCTACAGATATTAAAAATATCTTTGCTGGATAAAGCGTTTATAAAAGAGGTACTTAGCAAGTGTGATTATATCAATGTCAAAGAACCCGAAAATAAGCAATTAATAATCAGTGGGTTTTTAAATGCCCACTAATGAGATTATTAGTATGAATGAGTTTTAAGGAGATTCAATCTGTTTGTTGGAATTTAACATTTAATGCTTCTAATTTAATAATCCTCGCCATATTTCTTCCATTTGCTTTAACTCTTCCGGAAACCAGTTCAGGTATATTGAATGATCTGAGATTGAAATCATAATGATCCGGATTCTTCTGGGGTAGAAGAAACGGTTTCGATGCTTCGCCGTTTTCATCAATCCACGCAATGTATGGTCGAGTATATAGTCCGTCTATCCTTCTGCTGCTGAAGATGAACCAGTTTGAATTTGAGGACCATGAATGGTAACTTTCAGTTTCATCACTATTCGCGGAAGAAACGGGTTTAATAATCCCGTCCTCCATGTTCATAAGATAAAGATCAGCTTCCTTGTGCCAGATTGAGAAATTCCCATAATCAGAAAGTGTGAACATGAGCCATTTTCCATCGCGTGAGACTCTGGGGAAAGAAACACTTTTTCCAGTCCGGAAAGAACTTACGAGAGTATCCACCCGGGATCCGAATTTCCCTGTTTCTTCATCAAAAGGGATGGTGCAAAGACTATACCTGATTTTATTATAATCGACAGGAATAGAAGTTTTTCGCGCACTGCAGAAAATAAGGAACTTGCCATCGGCACTGAATGTCGGAAAAGTTTCAAAACTGGTTCTGGATGCAATTACCGGATTTGAGATAAGTTTATTGGATTTAATATCATAGACCACCAGATCCGATTCAGTGTCACTTACTTCAATTCTTTTTGCAGGATCAGAATGAAAATATTGATATATTAAATTTGTTGAAAAGGAAATATAATTCCCTGAAGGATGCCAGTAAGGATAAACACAATTTGAAATTGTATTATCAGTCCTGGTGTTCAATTTTAAAATATCAGTTTCATTATTCAGAATAGTGGCTCCAATTTTACCTCTGAGATGAAATACAAATTTCCCGGGGTCATTTTTATTAAATGAATGACAGTTCATGCAATTTCCTGTAAGCATTCGGTTATTAATTATTGGATCTTCATCAAAGTTGGTAATGTTTCTCTGATATATTCCCATCTCACTCCAGGATTCATAACCTGGTGCAATCAGCCGGTAGACAATATAAGGGTCAATGGGTATATTACTGATCTCAATACCAAAGGGTGAATATTTAACCCATTTCCCACTTTGATTCTCATAAACTGTAACAAGAAGTTTCCCGCCTGAATTGGTTTGTATGAATCTGCGCCACTTTCGTATGGGAATCTGTATCCTGGTTTTTCCACTTATAGTAATACTCGCATTTTTCCCTTCAAACACTGCAATCATCTTATCTGATGATGTGTTGTTAAGCCTGAAATTCAGAGGTGCAATATTATTTGGTATTTTAATATCCCTTATATCGGGGAAGACATCAGGCTGATCACCGCTAACCTGATATTCACCGGGAATTTGAGTACAGGAGAACAATCCGGTCAATAAAATGGTCAGTAATATTATTTCAGTTTTTCTCATTAGTCAGATCTTTGAATTATTTACTGATTTTAATATCCTTAAAATCAAAATAATACCAATAAGTGCCTGTGAATTTCTTCATCGGATATTCTTCGGGATTCCTTTTGGTTGAATAGGTATAAAAGTATTCGTTCATACGCTTTCTGGTGAATTCACTTATCTTATTTTGTAATTCAGGTTTACCGCTATCCGGAGTTATATTCG
>DNOQ01000385.1:0-8384 GCA_003501665.1 Bacteroidales bacterium
TACATAAATCAGATTGACCTCAAGTTTATTCTGGTTTAAACGGTTCTTTCGCAAATATTCTGCAAGAGCATTTGTTATTTTCTCTGTTGTATTGCCATACTTGTGATAATATTCAAGTAAGGAAGGGTAAGCATCCACCCTTGTGCAGGGAGGTATATATTCAGTGTTAAACTGGACTTCATGTGCAATTATATGAAATCTCCCGACTGTAATATGATTCTTCCACATTTGCGAGGAATTCACCTGTCTGGTGGGAACGGCGTGAAGCTGATATTCCGGCATTACATAAGGATGCCTGAAGGGAACCTCGTTCTCAGCAGGTATGCCCACAGGTACTCTCTTTTCCGGGAAAACTGCGAGAATAATATCAAACATCTCATTCGAAGATTCTGCAACATTGAAATCAAAAGATAATTTACCGGCAGGATATTGAAAATTCTGAATATTCTGTGAAGTTACTTCGATCCTGATCCCTCCCTTGGTAAGAGCACGGCAATCGGTAAGTCTTATATTGATCTGATTATTCTGATCTATATTGACAAGGATTTTCAATGAAGAATCAGCATCACCGCTGCATTCCAGAAGCCCATAATTAAAGTCGTTTAACTGTATTGATGCACTATCCCTTATACTATCCAGAATCCAGTTGTCCAGACCGGTGAAATGATCTTTATTCAATTTCATTCCATCTATCCAGTTGATTGCAAAACCTCTCTTTTCAGGAAGCATATTGTAATTGTTTATATGTTAGTACTATAGTTGAGTCTGCTTTCGTAGTCCCTTTCCCCCAGAATAAACTCACTGTCATTGCTGTTCAGGATGATCCGGACAATAACATGCAGATCAGCCTGAATAAATAATTCGGTAAGTCGTTTAATAACTTTCTGTTTGATGCCGGAAATGTAACTAATTAACGAACTGCTTTCAGCCAGCGGACCAATTTGTATAATCAACCCGGGATTATGATCGGTATATGAACTTCCCAGAAGTGTATTGGAACCCAATATTTTTTTACCCAGTAATGAATAACTATCATCATATTGAATGACCGATGGCTGATATATTGTCTCAATTAAGACTTCTTCCTGCAGAATTATCCTGAAGCATGTCTCAATAAGTTTCATATTACCCGATAATTTTGGTATGTGAGGCAGGATAAAGAATAAGGATGCCTTTTGATAGATATCGAGTTCCAGTTTATCAAGATCAAAGAAATCGATGAATTCCTGGATTGTCTCTGGCGAATAGAAGAAATTCTGTTCGAATATTTCCCGTGATACATTATATTTAAAGAACTCCTGTTCTACAGGCATAAAGAATCTCCTTGCAGTTTTTTCCTCTTCCCTGTGCCTGCGGAATTCCTCGTATGTTTCCTCCCGGTCTCTGAAAAGTTTTTTCGGAACTGAATGGAAAAATCCTTCAGGCAAAAGATCATAAAAACCTTCCCTCTGAATATAAATATTCCATTCGCGGTCTCCCGCCTCGTTCTTTCTTACTTCAATTTTCTCTATCTCTTTCGAAAAAAAACGGCGGAAGACTCCTGATAAATGAACAATTACGTTTGATTCACTGATTTTTTTGTTTGCAACAAGATGGCTGACAACCACTTCGGCCAGGAAATCAATATCGTCTTTTCTGAAATTCATTCTCAGTTAAATAATTTGTTTTCCTGTTCCTGATCTGCATAATCAACTTTATAACGGTAAATGCATGATGATTTCTGATGTAATATGCTGCTTATCATCTTAACATGGTTCTTTTTCTCAGCATCGCTTTTTCCTTCCCTGAACCTGAGTCGGACGTTTATACAATTCTGGAATCCGCTATTAGTATCCCGGGTTATCATTCCTCCCCGGGTGATAACAGCCTCTTCAAGATCATTACCCAATTCAGCAAAGCACATAATCCGGATGTCTTCAACAGTAACTACTCTGTTCTTTGTCAGTAATTCATTCTTGAACAAGAAGATACGCTCAATCTGGTCAGGAGGATTTTTTCCGCCTGCGGTAGTTACAATAAATTTGATACTTTTTTTATCAAAATCATTATTCAGCAGGTTACTTCCCCTCTGAATATTATTCCCGAAAATCCCTGTAGTGGACCAGAACTCCAACCAGACATCTTCAACTATTTCGGACCTGATGATTACAAAATGAGTATTGGCCTTTAAATCTTTTAATTTCGAAACATTCAGGTTCAGGCGGTTAATAATTACCTGAAGATCATTTAGTTCTTTTTCGATGATCGAACTGCCAAGCGATTTAAATGCAACATGTTCTTCCCTGAGAAGTTCAATCAGATATTGAATATAATCACGTGCATTCCGTTCATCAAACCGCTTTACTCCATCAGTCCTGATTGTATATGTCCCGGGAGCAAAATCGCTCAGCCTTTTAAAGGGAACTTCCTGATAATTAATATGATTACTGCTGATAATATTACGGATTGAGAAGAAGTGATCTTCAGTAACTATGGGAAGAATGTTAAGATCTTCATTTAATGTATATGGCCTGTTTGAAGTGTGCAGTTTCCTGTTGAGAACAGGGAAAGTATTTATTGTGCAAATAGTTGAATTAATATATCCGACAGGAAATACCTGAGGCAGTTCAACTTTTATCCAGCACAGATCTTCTTTTAATTTAGCGAGGTCTTCCTCCGCGAAGAAATCATTAAGTTCCAACGGATATTTCTTCTTTGTGGGCATTGTGTCACAAGCAATTGTAACAAAATTACCTTCAAACAAGCTGTTAATCTTCTTCTCAGTTTTAAGGTTGATATCCAGAAAACTCAGAATATCAAGTGTTTCGGATTTATATTTATTATCAATCTCAAAACTGAAGCCGCTTTTCACCGGGATATTGATTTCGCCCGAAGAAAACCTGGCAAGATGTAATAATTTGTCCAGGTCTTCCTTTTCCGGAGTGTTTATCCAGTCGAAATAAAATGAGATCTGATTAAGGTTCTTAACTGCCGGATTGACTCTTAATCCGATCCATATATCATTTTTTTGCGGTACGGATTTAGTGGCAGATTTTATTACCGATTCTAAGAATAACAGATCTTTTACCAGAAATACATCACTTGTAGTTGCCATCAATGCAACTTCAGCATCGATGAGTCTGAAACGTGATGTTGGTGAAAAAACAACCTTTTTCCGGGATGTTTTATTTGATATATCAATTATTTCCTTGTCGAAAACAAACTGGTCAGCCGGAGTGGTAAAGCGTTCAGGTATAACCGGTTTTGCATTTATCACCGAACAGGAGGGAAATGGATTTATATATACTTCCGGCAGCAGTATCTGGGATACCTTTTCAAGGATCCTTGTCTGTGAAATATTAAGTTCGGTTGATAGTCTCTCAAATTCGTATGCACAGGTTCCCAGTAACAGATCGATGACAGGATCAAAACCTTCAGAATCCGACTCCTGGTAATCCCATAATTTAGCCGCAGATTTTTTTAATCTGCGATGTATAACTTCCTTTCTGTTACTATCCGGTTCCATGATTATTAATTATCCTACTGATAATGGGCTAAAAAACAGAAATTCATAGTGTTCAAAAGGTTCGTTCAGATGTCTGATTATTCCTGAGATCATTATATTGATCTTTTTCTTAAGTTTTAATGGTTGATCGCGATACTTTTCCATGATCTCTGCCTCTTCCATATCCAGGTTTATCTTAATATTCTTAAGTCGCGGTTCGTTTAATTCTATTGACTGAAGCATTAAAGATTTCAATTCATCTTTCCAGTCGGCTACGTTTGTGATAGTGCTGTAGTCTTTGTTCCAGATAAAGCAACCATATTCCCTGTTAAAGCGGTATTCGTTGAAATGCGTCTTTATTATCAGGTTTATATTCATGCGAATAGAATCCTTCAGGTCGCATAACTTGTGAGGTTTCTTCTCGGTCAGTGATTTGGTGTCAAGGGGTATGGTATAATAATATCTCACAGAATTATTTGCTAGTTTATTTTAACGAGTGTTCCTGATATTTCTGTCAATACATTTCCGGCAACTTTAACAGTTGCCCCTTTGATTTCAGCCTGAGCATTACCCTCCAGTGACAATTGAGTTGCCTCAATCTTAGTCTGTGTTCCTTCCAGTTTCAGTCCCGCCTCCCCTTTTACGGAAGTATTGGTACCTTCCAGTTCAAGCCTGGACTGACCTTTTATGGTTGTTGTATTTTGCCCGTCAAGCTTCACAAGCTGGCCTGTAAGTTTTATATCGTTATTGGCATCGAGCTGGTAATCATTGGCAGTAAGTTTTGTTTTTTGCCCCGAATCAATTGTAATATCATTTTGTGCCGATATTTTTATGGAATCAGCTGATATTTCAAGCTCTCCTTCTGATTTTATGGTTATTTTACCATTATCATTCAGGCTCAGCGATATTTCATTTGTAGGTGATTGATCATCTTTATTCAGAATTCGAATCTCTTCTTTACCGTCTTCATCAATAAAAATGATCTGGTTTCCGTTTCTGGTTCTTATCGATTTAATATTATTATTAGAATTATACCAGTTATCAGGAGAAGATTTTTTATGATAGAGATTTCCAATAACAAAAGCCTTGTCAGGATTATCATTCTCGAATCCGATCAGTACTTCATCACCAATTTCCGGTATAAAGTAAAAGCCATGTTGCTCTCCCCCGCTCATCTTACCGCCATATACGTGAGCCAATCTTAACCAGGGAGTTTCATCACCCTGGTCCTGCCAGAAGAACTGAACCTTTACCCGTCCCAAAGCTTCCGGATCATCATTATCTTTTACAACTGCAGGTTGAATTTCGGAATGTGGTGCAGAAATATATCGGTTAACAGGTGGAATATTAGCCTGGGCAGGTATGGCTTTAAAATGATTTACATAATTTCCTGTAATATCGATCGCGTGATTTATCGACAGAATGATGAACTCACCATAATTTTCCTCCCCGCTGCTTTCACCGGTAATATTTATAACGGACCCGACATTAATATATGGATCATCACTTACACCCTGATTTTGAACCAGGTCTTTTGTATCTGCGACTTTTCGTGCTTCATTGTAATCAGAAAAGTCTTTCTTATCCTTGAAATTTCCGGATGAATAGTAAGTACTTATCTGTTTGTATGTATTTTCGGATTTTGAAAGTGCATAATCACCATATTCATCAAGATCGTTTACCTGGAAATCTTTGGTTTTATCCAGGTAAATATCATTCTGCATGTAATCATAGGTGCTTATATTATGATTAATATTCAAGACCTTAAGTGAAAATTCAAAATCGGACAGGCTTTTATCAACAGGCAGATCATGCTTTGGAGTTTTGGACAAACGGCCAAACTTTAGTTCCCTGCCATCATAATAACACCATTCACCATATCTGTCAGCAATTCTGTTCAGAAAATGGAAATTACTCTCCTTATACTGAACAATATAAGGTATTTCTCCTTTGAATCCGGGATCAGTAACGAATTTTATATCATTTTCAGGGATCTGGCTATGCAAATCCGATACTATTGCATCTAACGATTTTGCGGTATATGACTTACAATTATGCATACCATCAAGTAGTATCGTCGGGCTATACCCTTTTACCAGTACTTCCCTGTTGCCTTTATTACGGCGGTTAAGGCTGATTTCGGTAACAACTCCGTAGAATTCATTCCGGACATCACTCTCAGAAGGTTTCATGATCTTAAAGGCAATTTCAACACGTTTACCGATAAAATCTCTGGCCTGATTTAGAATAGTGGTGCTCGATTTTGAAAATCCCCCTACCGGAACGAGGATCTCAAAATAATGATGCCAGTCAATACGCTGACTAATTGAGCAGTAGGAAATAGGAGATATTTTACTACCTCCTATTTTCACAGTAAGTTGAACATGCTGGGCCAATTTCCCTTCTTATTAATAAATTTTACTACCTGTCAGGCCATTCATTCTTATGCTCCGCTCCTCCTATATCGATTTTCATTGCAGTGATTGTAAATGATTCCATCATATTATCTCCTCCCTGCCAATGAAAACTCTCACTATATTCAACAATATATGCATCTTCAAATTTAATCTCTTTCATTGAAGCGCCTTCTGATTTTTCATCCGCGATTTTGATTGTTCCACCCTTGGTTTTATAAGGTGCAACCATCCAGCTGAACAGTTCATTTTTTGATGATGACTCAATAGTAATCTGAATGACCCCGCCACGAACACCGCCTGATGGCCGTCCGGTCGGATCATAGTCTCTGCTGAGACTGTACGAGAAATCGACAATTCTTACATCCTTTAGCGGATCCATGTCTAAACGTGCTGAAAATGCCATTTTGTGTAAATTTTAAGTTTGACAATAAATTATATACAGTTCATTTTTCCGAGAATTCTGTAACCCATTCTTCTGCTGTATTTCCCTTTGTACCTCCTAATCGCAGCAGGAAGCTTTTAGCCGGGAAGAAGGGAGTGATATGAATGTCCAGATGGATTATTTTAGTTTCCGGGTCCTGTCTGAGATCAATAACAGAAAAGGACTCAATTATTTTATCATGTCCTTTGATACTGCCGAGGAAACGTCCTATCTCTGTCCGCAGGTCTTTCTCAACCTTCGGGGTCCAGTTTACAAAAGCCTGCCTGTTCAGGAAATCTATAATTACCTTGGCCACGTAATCAAATACTCTTACCACGGAATATGTCTGTAAACCAATATCATTCCCGTTATAAAGAGTTTTTGCTGACATACCCATAACTTTACCCCATTCATGTACCATTGGAACCAGGCCTCTTCGTTCAAGCTCGCTGATTTCACTTTTCTTGAGCTCAAATTTCACCCCGTTAATCTCATTCAGTCCACCATGCATTTTACCGGCAACGGGTTGTGCAATAAGTGTGCTGTAGATCTTCCCTGCAAGAGATGTGGAAGGCGGGACATAAAGATGGTCTTCCTCATCCAGGTCGGTATACTTTTCCCTTCCGACTACCCAGTTACATGTGAGAATCACATTTGACTTATAGATTTCACCTCCTGTCAGTCCGGCTGAATCAAATTCCTCAATTACAGCCTCCGGATCATCAAGGTGCTGGAAATCAGTAACAAGCAGCACTTTATTATTATAGGCAATTTTTGACCATTTTTCAACTGCAGCATTGGATCCGAGATACCCCGGGATGACCAGTAATGAATAGTTTTCACGCAGATCCAGCCTGTCATAATTCAGTTTAAGTTCCTCAGTTATTTTATCAATAACCAGAGTATTCTCCATATCCTTCAGCTTATCAGGATCAACATTGAAAATAGTAATATTACGTATTTTATCTCTTTCAGTATTTTTATAAAATAATGCAACGGATCTGTAATTAGCTTCCAGCTCCCTGGTCTCAGTCAAAGCTTTTTTCAAATTGCTGTTCAGGGTTTTTGATGCTGCCTGCGCTTTTTCCTGGGATGCTGATATCATATCGGCTACATTTTCATGTGATGACAGTAGTTCAATCCACAGGTTAATCGTATTCTTCAACTTCTCCCTTTCTGATTTCTTGCCTGATTCTGTAAGAAAAATGCCTTTTCTCGCTTTTGAAGAAGGATCCATGGAACCCGCACCTTCAATAGTTTCTTTTAAGAGATCAAACCCTCCAAAGTCCATCAGGGCTTCAAGAGCATTTTCAAGAGGTACACTTTCAATTTTTACCTTAAGCTTTTCCTGAGCAGGTTTTTCCTGTTGTTTATCTTGTTTTTCGACTTCATTAGCCATAGTAATATTCTTTAAACGTTAGCATTATCGATTTCATTGATTATCGCCTGGAGTGCCTGCAGGAAACTGTTTTTGGAATCAGGCTTTTGAAGCGCGACATTCAATATCTTATTTGATCTTAATTTTTTGATTATAGCATTACAGGCATCTGCATCAGCCTGAAGTTTCTTAAGAAACTCACTCTGATTTATGATCCCTTCTTTTTTAAAATCGAGAAGTGAATTAAACTTCAGCTCCTCTTTCCGTGTTGCACCATTTTGTTCTTCAAACTCTACTTCAACAGTTGGTTTGAAAAATGAAAAAACTTCATCAACGGTCTTTAGTCCCTTGACTGGTTCCAGTTTGGTAGGTTTGTTGGTAAGCTTCTGAATGAGAAGCGTTTTATTCGAAGAAATATTCGCAATTGCTTCGAATGATTGCTGGGGAACAAGTTGCCCCCCGATTTCGACTTCATTTATCATAACTGTATTATTTTAAAATAAAAATTGATTATTTGTTGTGATTAACTTTCCATACCAGTTCATCTTCACTGTTTAAATCAAGTAATAATCTGTCGGTGGCTTTTACTTCTCCTGAAATGATCATGCGAGAGATCGGTCTTCTCAGATAATTGCGTATAACACCACTGACAGGCCTGGCTCCATATTTCGGGGAATATCCCAG
>DNOQ01000385.1:8434-14300 GCA_003501665.1 Bacteroidales bacterium
GAATATCTTGTGAATATTCTCTTCTGTTATAGGTGCAAACGGAAGAATTTCTGTAATCCTGGCAAGAAATTCCGGTCTGAAATACCTGCTCATAACCTCCATAAGTTCAGCAGAAGTCGGCAACCCTTCATTTGTGAATTTTTCAATAATAAGATCACTTCCGACATTTGAAGTGAATAATACGATCGAATTTGTAAAATCACCTTCTTTCCCGAGACGGTCATGCAATTTACCTTCGTCCATTATCTGAAGGAAAACATCAAAAACAGACAAATGAGCTTTTTCTATCTCATCAAAAAGCAATACCGAATATGGTTTTTCACGGATTTTATTTACAAGCAATCCTCCTTCTTTATAGCCGACATAACCCGGAGGTGCCCCATATAAAAGTGCTGCCGAATGTTCTTCCTTGAATTCGGACATGTCAAAGCGGATCATTGCAGATTCGTCATTAAAAAGATACTCTGCAAGAGATTTAGCCAGCTCCGTCTTTCCGGTACCTGTTGGCCCCAGCAGAAAAAAAGATCCGATTGGCTGACCCTGTTTGGTCAAACCTGCCCTTGACTCCAGTATAGATTCTGAGAGAGCTTTAATAGCATGATCCTGACCGACGACCCTGAACTTAAGATGATCTTCAATCTTTAAAAGTTTTTCTCTTTCACTTGTCTGAATTTTCCCGAGAGGTATACCTGTCTTGCTTGAGACAACTGCTGCCACATCCGTATTCAGAATGGTTCCTTTCTTGTTTGAGGCAAGGATCTCAAGGTTGTTAAGAATACTATTCAAATACTCTGTATATTTTTCAGCATCCTCATATTTCATTACTGCCTGATCGAGCTGACTCCCCAGTATCGGGCTTATCTTACTCTTGAGTTGATTTTCGAACCAGGTTAATTCGGATATGATATCATCAGGTTTTTCGTTTAGAAGTGAGTCCAGATTGCTTTTCAGTTCCTTTACACCTGTCAGGGATACTTCGTCCATTATTCTGATTGATGCCATTGTGCGGTCGATCAGATCTATGGCTGAATCGGGCAATTTTCTCTCTTTAAGATATCTCTTTGCAAGAAATACTGATTCCTTTATTGTTTCATCTGATATTGTTATATTGTGATGTTTTACATATAAGGGGATTATGTGTTTTATCATCCTGAATGCCTTTTCAGCATCAGGTTCTTCGACTCTGAGAACCTCAAATCTCCTGTTAAATGCCTCTTCAGATTCGATGAATTCCCTGTACTCTTCATTGGTTGAGGCTCCGATCAGGGTAAGATCACCTTTGGTCAGCTCGGGTTTCAGAAGGTTTATCACACCTGTCCCCAGCGATGCTGTCGGGTCAAACAAAGAATGAATTTCATCAATGAACAATATTGCCTTATCGAATGACTTGATTTCGGTAATGATGTTTTTTACCCTGTCTTCAATTTCTCCCTTATAGGATGCACCCGCGGCCAGTGCACCCAGATCAAGTTCGAAGAGTAAGGCATTTTTCGTGTTATCAGGTACATTCCCCTCGATAATTCTGAGGCAAAGACCATCGACCAGGGCTGTTTTTCCAACTCCCGGATCGCCAAGGATCAGAACATTCGGCTTTGTTCTCCGGCTGAGTATCTCAATAATTATCCTTGTCTCCGCATCACGTCCGATGATCGGATCAATTTTCCCCTCTTTTGCCAGCGAAGTTTTATCAATACAATATTTGAACAAAGCCTTTACCTGTGAGGTTTTCTTTGTACTCTGCTGTCCTGGCTTCATTCCCGGAATTGATTCCAGGACTGAAGTTTCGGCCAGAATGAAATCGATCAGCTCCTTGTGTCCAATAATGAAAGATTTCAGCTGATCGCCGGAGAAAGCAATATTTGGTTTGCAGATTGCCGCAAGGAGGCAGACAGGATCAATGGTTTCTTTGGAGAATTTGAGACGTATGATATCCGCCTCCTCAAAAATTGACTGGATCTTATTATCGCCGGGGGGATCTTCTTCAATCCTGCCTGATTTAGGAATATCTTCCATCCTGATGTCTGCCCATTCCCTAAGGTAGTTGATATCCTTTCCCATCCTTTCCAGTATTTCAGTAAGACCTGCATCCTGATGCAATAATGCTTTCAGAAGGTGGGCAGCAGAATAGTGTTCATTCTGATAGTCTTTTGCGATCTTTTGAGCAATTGTTATTGCCTTCTGACTTTGCTCCGAAATCAAATTTAGAAAAGTCATTTAGGTGAAGTTTTGCATTAGCTGTTAAAGAAGACCTGATATATTTATATGTATATGTAAAACAGACACTTCTGCTATTCAATAATTGCCAGCACTAATTCCCCAATGCCATTTTATAGATACATGTAATCAAATTTAAGATTTTTTTTCAATCTACAAAGAAATTTGGACGGAATATTTAGGATCATTCCGATATTTTATAATTGAAGAAAATATTAAAAAGACTCATTTTGCCCCAAAAAGCTGAAAAATTTCAGAAAAATTTTCCGAATTTTTGAATTTTGAGGGTAACTAAATGCTGCCTATTCGTATTAAACGTTTGTTGAGATCGGGCGGCATCCTGTTTTCGAAGTTTTACCAGCAAATAGTTTTACTTCATGACTCTCAATGCCGCCCTTTTTTAATACTCTATCTATGAACCCCCTCCGAAAAGTTAATTTATCCCTAAATCCCCGGGAGACTGTCTGCCGGCAGCAAGAGTTTTTTGTATTATTCTGATTCAAGTTCATTGAAGATATCAGGAACATCAAATGCCGTTGCAGCCATTGCCTGGTCAATATGAGCGGTTGTTCTGGCACCTATAAGAATCGAACTCACTCCTTTTTGATGCAAGGCCCAGGCAAGTGTAAGATGCACCGGGGAATATCCGGTACGGATAGCAACTGATTTTAATTTGACTAAACGTCTGAAAGCAGCTTCGTTGAAATAAATATCCTTGTGTCCGGGGATAATATCGAAACGTGTGCCTGATCTGACACCAGTTTGGTGTTTTCCTGTCAGAAAACCTGCTCCCAGCGGACTATAGGTTACAATGAAAATCCCATTTTCTGAGCATAAATCAATAAGTTCCTCAGTGACATCACGTACAGCAAGGTTATTGTTGTTCTGAATGAATCTTATCAACGGAAGGTTATACTTTTTCTGCAAAACAAAATATTCTGCCAGTTGTTCAGCATTAAAATTAGAAGCACCAATCATTCTCACTTTGCCCTGACTTACAAGATCTCCAAAAACAATAAACGGATCAGGATTCTTTAAGCTCACATCCCAGCGATGGAAATAAACAAGATCAATCACTTCCTTACCCAGCCTTTTCTGACTATTTAAAATAGATCGTGAAATATTTTCCCTATCATAAGGAGGCAGTATCTTGGTAGCAACCAGGATTGAACCGGATGATGGATAGCGGCTGGCAAGCCATTCGCCGATAATATATTCCGAAGCACCATTTCCATAGGCAGAGGCTGTATCAAAAAAAGTAATTCCCGATTTAAGTGCATGATCCATTATTTTAAAGGAAGTAGTTTTATCTATCTCCCTGCCAAAAGTCACACAACCTAAACCGATCCGGCTGATAAATTTCCCTGTTATTCCTGAGAATGTACGTTCCATAATAATTTTTTAACTTCTTTCATTGGAATTTGCGACAGATAAATGCTTGTCTTTCCTTCATGACTCGAATAATACGAAACAAGAAGTTTGTTTTTGAAAATTAGCACCCCGGGATAACTTGTATCGCCGCCGCTTGGTAACTCTATTAAAAGTCTGAAATGCCCTTCAGCATCCATGCTTAAAAGACCCGTATGTGAGCCATCCCCGGAAAAAGTGCGTGTACCGATAATAAGCTTTCCGGCAGGAGTTATAATAAAATTTGGCCCGCCGAGCTTTAATCCGGTATTTACCCATTCCCATTCCTGATACGGAAATTTACTTCTACCCATTAGTCCTTCCTTTTGTACCCGGAACATGTCCGGAACCTTCACGAAAAGTACAGTAAAATGCATCACGATATTTGACAAGGTCGGTAAATGCATTGTGTGGTGCCTGATCCCAGATTATTGTTGTTTTAATATTGGCAGGTTGTGAAAATGAGATCATACATGACATCATCATTGAATTAAAAGATCAACTTTATCCACCATGTTACAAAAAATTGCAATAAAATAAATGAGACTATTTTTATTGCAATTCCGGCTTTCACCATATCGATTATCCGCATATTTCCTTTTGAAAAAATTATTGCATTCGGGGCTGTTGCAACCGGAGTCAGATAGGCCACATTTGCTGCCAGAGTAACCGGAACTGCCAGATAAAGTAAATCGATATTCAATGATGTAGCTATTGCCAGGGTAGTTGGTGTAAAAACAGAACATATTGCAGTGCCTCCTATGATCTCTGTTATCAGTAATATTATAATTAACAGTAATCCCAACACCAGAATAGGCGGCAATGAAGAAAATCCCATCACTGAATTTCCGAGAAGTTCTATTATTCCTGTTTTTTGTAGCATATTTGCCAGACATAATGCGCCTCCGAAAAGATACAGGACACCCCATGACAGGTCTTTGGTATCAGACCATTGGAGTACATATTTATGTTTTTCATGTTTTACCGGCAATATAAAAAACGACAAAGCGGCCGATATCATTATCAAAGTGTCAGATAATACATCAGTATTAAATAAGTTATTGATCCAGCCTCTCGAAACTAATAATAAAATTGCAATAGCACTTACAATAATAATATAAATTTCAGGTTGTGTCAGTTTTCCCAACCCTTTGATTTCATCATGCGTGTATTTTTGGGCTGGCTCAACATTAAGATTTTCAAACCTGAAAACCACTATTATACCGAAGTAACATGCTATGAAACTTAGTACCATGAAAGGAATACCGATCAGCATCCAGTTGAGGAAAGAAAGGTCAATATCATAAAGATCTAGCAAAAAACCGGCTAAAAGAGCATTTGGGGGTGATCCTATTAAAGTCCCGTTTCCACCAACAGTTGCGCTGAATGCGATACTTATTAAAAGGGCTACAGAAAATTTTCTTATTTCTTTACTGTCATTTCCCGTAACCTGTGCCAGGAGAGAAATTATTGATGATGCAATTGGGAGCATAATAATAGTTGATGCAGTATTGCTGATCCACATACTTATAAAACAGGTAGATACCATGAAAGACAATATCAACTTTCTGGGACTTACCCCTACAATACTTACAATCAATAATGCAATACGCTTATGAAATTGCCATTTCTCGAAAGTCAGGCCGAGCATAAAACCTCCCATAAACAGGAAAATTATCGGATGGGCGAATGATTCAGCAGCATCTTTAAGAGGCATAACCCCTGTTAAGGGAATAACAACCAATAAAAGTAATGATGCTACAGGCAGGGCTACTGCTTCTGTGATCCACAGGCATGAAACGAAAACAGTAATGGCTATTGCAAATATTTGATTTTGGGGCAGCGAGAATAAATCAAACGGATTTATACTTATTGCTAAGAATAATAAAAGGCTGATAATTTGATTTATTTGTTTTTTATGCAATTTCATATTGAACAAACACGTTTGATGAATTTCAGCCAAAATAATTACCTGTAAATTCTATTTCAGCTTTTCTGCTTTTTCATCAATCTCCTTCAGATTGAATCTGACGCTTAATATATAAGGCTGTTCTCCTTTTATCCAATGACCATAAGTTGTGGTTACAATTGTACCGTCAGGCAATACTTCAACAGCAGGATAGGTAGTGTCCCATCCGTTTTTGTTATCCTTTATCCGGATGCGATACTGTCCTTCTCTCCTGTTCACAAGGTCATCATATGTTCCGACCCATGCAACCCAGTCTCCCTCAGTGGGACTCCCATA
>DNOQ01000265.1:0-2906 GCA_003501665.1 Bacteroidales bacterium
TATTGCCTGAGCTCCCCCAATCCTGATGATATCAGTTATTCCGTTAAGTTTTGCGGCGAATAATATTAGGGGATTAATCCTTCCGTCTTTACCGGGGGGAGTACACAGAACGATCTTCCGGCATCCGGCAATCCTGGCCGGAACACCAAGCATCAGGACTGTTGAAAAAAGAGGAGCGCTTCCCGAGGGGATATATAAACCAACAATCTCTATAGGTACACTCTTGCGCCAGCATTTAACACCAGGCATCGTTTCAACCGGCTCTTCATTAAAGATTTGTGCCCGGTGGAATTTCTCAATATTGCCCATAGCGGTAATGATTGCATTTTTCAGTTCCGGGGTGATGTTCCGTTCCGCTTCATCCAGGTCTTTTTCCGATATCCTCAGACCGGTGATTCTCGCCCCGTCAAATTTTTCGGAGAAATAACGCAAGGCATGATCTCCTTCTGTTTTTACCTTTCCGAGAATGCTTCTTACATCCGAATCAAATTCCGAAGTGTCTGTTACAGGCCGTCTGCACAGATCATACCAGGTCTCCTCAGGGGGATACAGTAAAATTTTCATCATAATATTATTTTGATATTAAAGGGATGATGGAACCCACATGTCGCTGATTATTATAATAATATGTTTGTGTATTCAGCAACATGCGGGATTCATCAGAGTATCATTTTTTCTATGGGTATAACAAGTATTCCTTCAGCTCCTGCTGCTTTAAGCTGATCGATCCTTTCCCAGAAATCATCCTCCCTTACCACAGAATGCAGGGAACACCATCCTTTCTCTACAAGCGGCAGGATTGTGGGACTTTTCATTCCGGGCAATATCCTGCATATTTCATCGATCGAAGATTCCGGAGCATTCAGAAGAATGTATTTATTTTCCTTTGATTTTTTTACCGCCCTTATTCTGAAAAGCAGTTTTTCGAGGATAGCTTTTTTTTCGACATCCAGGTTTTTGTTTCCGATAATAACAGCCTGACTTTTCATTATGGTTATTACTTCACGCAGACCGTTTGTAAGAAGCGTACTTCCCGAGCTGACAATATCACAGACTGCATCCGCAAGACCGATTCCCGGAGCTATCTCCACGCTTCCGCTAATCTCTTCTATCTGTGCGGAGATATTGTTTTTTAAAAGATATTCGGAAAGAAGTCGGGGGTAACTTGTCGCGATCTTTTTATTGTTGAAGTATTCGGGGCCGCTGAACGGTTCCTCCTTGGGAATGGCGAGGCTGAGCCTGCAAGCTGCAAATCCAAGCTGTTCCAGGATGGTCACATCCTTGTTCTTTTCACGGACCATATTCTCTCCCAGGATCCCTATGTCCGCTACCTGCTGTTCCACATACTGCGGGATATCATCATCTCTGAGAAAAAGGATATCAACAGGGAAGTTCCTGGCGGAAGTTTTAAGGATGCCGGCCCCGTTTGAAAATTTTATTCCACATTCTTCCAGCAATCTGTGAGAATTCTCACTTAATCGTCCGCTTTTCTGGATAGCAATTTTAAGTCTGCTCATTTCATTTTTTATTTATCCGGGCACTCCGGCAGGAAATTAAAAACCCGCCTGGTGTACTCAGACGGGTTAATATATCTTACTTACATATATCATTATCTCCTCGCCTGAGATCAGGTAAGAAAATGATGATGATATAATACAGTGTAGTACATTTTTAAACTGATGACCGGCAAATGTAAAGGTTTTTTCGTAAAATACAAAATAAAGTTAATGCCTCGATCCGATTGCAGGGGTTGTTTCGAATGATAGAAAAACTCTTCCCGGGATGATGCCGCGAATTATTGCAATGTTATAGCTTCTCCGCTACCAGATCCCCGACTTCGGTTGTTGAGTACCCCATCTTACCTGCTCCCATATCTTTCAGCTTATTCGCGGTGACATACATTATTGCATTCTCAATGGCAGTTGCAGCCTGGTCTTCACCCAGATGGTCAAGCATCATACCACAACAGGCAATTGCCGCAAGCGGATTAATCACATTCTGTCCTGTATATTTAGGGGCTGATCCTCCGATAGGTTCAAACATCGAAACCCCTTCAGGATTGATATTGCCACCGGCAGCTATACCCATACCACCCTGGGTAATTGCTCCAAGATCGGTTATGATATCTCCAAACATGTTGCTTGTTACTATAACATCGAACCATTCCGGATTTTTGACCATCCACATGCATGTTGCATCCACATGGTAGTACTCACGTTTAATTTCAGGATAACTTTCTTTTCCCATTTCATGAAATGCCCTTTCCCAGAGATCAAATACATAGGTGATTACATTTGTCTTACCGCAAAGTGCAAGTGTATTCTTTTTGTTCCTTTTCCTGGTATAGTCAAAAGCATACCGCAGACACCTGTCGACCTGCATACGCGAATATACCATATTCTGTACCGCTACTTCATGGGGTGTCCCCTTCATGGTAACGCCTCCCATTCCTGTATAAACATCTCCGGTATTTTCCCTCACAACAACATAATCGATATGCTCGGGCCCTTTATCTTTGAGCGGTGTGTAGACACCGGGGTACAGTTTTACCGGGCGGAGATTTATATACTGATCGAGTTCAAATCTCAGTCGTAGAAGTATTCCTTTCTCCAGTATCCCGGGTTTTACATCCGGATGGCCTATCGCTCCGAGGAAAATGGAATCGAATTTTTTAAGCTGTTCCGGAGCTGAATCCGGCAGAATTTCACCGGTTCTCAGATAACGATCGCCTCCGAAATCGAATTCTTCAAAATTAAGAGTGAAACCGAATTTCGCCGCCGCCGCAGCAAGTACTTTTCTGCCTTCCCTTACCACTTCCGGACCTGTGCCGTCACCGGGAATAACGGCAATATTGTATGATTTTCGCATTAAAAATTAGTATAAATAATTATTAAACAATCTGTTAT
>DNOQ01000265.1:3059-3592 GCA_003501665.1 Bacteroidales bacterium
TCAATCTCCATCCTGACACTTGCAAACGGCCTCAGGCCATACGATAATGACATTGCATAGTTTTTTATAAAGATCTTATATGTTATCTGCTCATTTCCCAGAACATCAGCAATTATGAAAGGCAGATCCTCGGTTGTGACAGTCTCTTTCTTATCGCCAAGTTCAATAACCCTCTCGGTAACTTTGTTGATAGATTCAGGACTCAGTGATAATCCGTATTCCTCGAGATTTTTCTTAATTGTGGCTTTACCGGATTGTTTGCCCAGGGCATATTTTCTTTTTCTTCCGAATCGCTCCGGTAGCAGGTTATTAAAATAGAGATTGTCCTTGCTGTCGCCATCGGCATGGATGCCAGATGTCTGGGTAAAAACATTCTCCCCGACCACCGGTTTGTTTACCGGTATTCTTATTCCGCTGAAGGTTTCCACCATGCGGCTGACCTTTGTGATCTCAAATTCATTTATTCCGGTCTCCACCTTTAACTGATCATGAAGAACACCTATAACACTTGAAAGTGGCGCGTTACCTGCCCG
>DNOQ01000265.1:3616-4277 GCA_003501665.1 Bacteroidales bacterium
ATGGCAGGATATCTTTCAATAATCTTTTTACAGAAAGAAAAGGTTTGTTCAGGATTCAGTATACCCAGAGTATCAGGGAGCATAATTCTCCTGACGGGTTCATCCTTAAGCGATTCAATCATGAAGAAGACATAATCTTCGGAGTGGATCATTCCGTTCGACCAGTCTTCGAGGTAAATATTGACCTCCATATCCGATTCAACGGCTTTCCTTATGATCTCTTTGATATCGCCTGCATGAGTTTCGGGGTTCTTTCTTAATTGTTTTTCAAGATGACGGAGTGATCCTTTGCAGAGAAGGTTTATGACTCTTCCGCCTGCATCCCTTATCCAGTTAAGCGATATATCGCCATCGATGAATCCGAGGACCTCTACTTTCCTGTGGAAATCATTTTCTGCCGCCCATTCCGTGATTTGTTTAAGTGCTTCATACTCACCTTTTGACACACGGGCTGAAGCAACTTCAATACGGTCAACGTTCAGGTCTTTCAGAAGCAGCCTCGCCAGATGAAGTTTTTCGAAAGGGGAATATGATACACCCTGGGTCTGCTCACCGTCCCTGAGGGTTGTATCCATTATTTCAATTCTCATTTTCTCAGAGTTTTTCGTAATTCATAAGCTTTTATCATCTCACCGATACTTAGCAGGTAATCAATGTCATC
>DNOQ01000210.1 GCA_003501665.1 Bacteroidales bacterium
TAGATACAGAAAAGTGAAGCTTCAACCTTACCTTTTGCCATATCAGTCATTTATTTTATCTTTGGTTTAAATAGTCCGATGTATGGATGACAAGGTAAAATACTGGCAGGAGCTTTCTGACTATGATCTGGAAACTGCTGTCGCCATGCTTAAAAGCAAAAGATACCTTTACGTTGGATTTATGTGTCATCAGACGATTGAGAAGATCTTTAAAGCCTATCATGTAAAACTGAATTCAGAAATTCCACCTCTTTCCCATAGTTTATCATATCTGGCAAAGAACGGGTCATTTTATAACAGCTTTTCGGAAGAACAAAAAGACTTCATTGATCAGATCGAACCACTGAATATTGAGGCAAGATATCCATCTCATAAGGAACGATTATTAAAAAGCCTGACTTATGAGAGATGCACAGAAATAATTGAAAAAACAAGTCAATTGCAACAATGGATAAAAATGAAGTTATAAATAAGGTAAAACGATATAAAATACTGCTGAAAGACTATTTCAACCTTGAAGCTGTTTATCTTTTTGGTTCATACGCCAGAGATACTTACGACGAAAACAGTGATATTGATGTGGCGATAGTCGTAAGTGACATTACCGGTGACTTTTTTTCGGTGAATCCATTGCTATGGAAGTTAAGGCGTCAGATAGATGACAGGATTGAACCCATCCTGATAGACAGGAATAATGACAGATCCGGTTTTCTTGAGGAAATAAAACGCAGCGGGATTGAGATTACTTAGATCGTAACAGCCTGCCGGCATCTGTTATATCCATCCCGATAGCCATGGGGACCCCGGTCTCCTCCGGAGTAGATGATGACATAAATAGCAAAGCCCGGAGGGCTTTAAACCCAATAACCCCGGTCCCATCCGGGGTAAATGGCACAATGTAGTGTCAACCCCGGAGTGGGTTGAATTACAATAATCCCGATAAACCAGGATCGACCAACAAGTAATATTTAAAAATTGCAATTTATTACTACATTTTGTAAATTTGTTTTCGCTGCAAAACGTAATAAATATGTCGACCTACACTCAGATTCTTTATCAGGTGGTCTTTGGAAGCAAAGGCCATATGCCTTTTCTTAAAACAGATAATGAGAATATGCTTTTTGCATATATCGCCGGGATTCTCAGAAAGAAATCCTGCCATTCATATATAGTTGGTGGAGCAAGTAATCACATTCATATAATCACTCACCTTCATCCGACCGTGGATCTTGCTTCAGCAGTTAAAGATATTAAGCTGGCCAGTCATAAGATTATTTTGGAATATGGGAATCTGTTTTTACATTTTCCAGGATGGCAGGTTGGTTACAGTGCTTTTACTTATCATATTTCCGCAAAGGATAACCTTATAAGGTATGTGGAGAATCAACGTGAGCATCATAAGATTAATTCATTTAAAGACGAATTAATTCAGTTATTGAAAGAGAATTCTGTTGATTTTAAGGATGAATACCTTCTGATTTAGACATATTCAACCCACTCCGGGGTTGATATTCATGGTATGTTCTTTACCGCAGATGGGACTGCGGTTATTGGATTTAAACCGCTCCGCGGTTGAATATACTTTTACATGAGTTACTGCAGTGGTGACTGCGGTTTCCGATGGCTGTCGGGAAGGATTGAAACGCTCTGCGATTGTGCATCTGAGATCTTAGCACGGATCAGGAATTTGAGTTTTCGGGAGGTTGCGAACCTGATTAAATCCGGGTGATTCGCAGGAGAGGGTGATTTATTGCAGATAGCTTTGGACCTCTTTTTTCAATTTAGGAAGATGATTGATAAGCCAGGTTTTGATTTCATTATCCATAGAGCAATTGTTTGGAGGAATCAATTGATTTTCTCAGGTATGGATTGCTGATTGCCTTGTCTTCAAGGAGATCGATTTTCCTATTAAGGATCTTTTCAAGCGCAAATTTGAAATCAAAATAGTTATCAGCATAATCATATAGATCGATATCCTGAAAAGCGACAATAAGGTCGATATCGCTGTTCTTTCTGAATTTGTCTGACAAAGCAGATCCAAATACAAACAGGTTTGCTACCTTGTGTTTGTCACATAACTCGCGTATCTGCTCTATATTTTTGTTTATAATTTCCATACTGCAAAAGTATTCAAATTTTTAATTCTGCGGTACTTACTGAGTATTCATCCATATTAAATATGAACTGATAAAGCAGAAAAGTGAAGCCTGAACTTCACTTTTCCAAAGGTCCACTAAACTAAACCTGGTACCTGCTTTGAAATCCCTTTTAAAATCTTATTTTATTACAAATTAATACCTTATACCCTGACGGTCAGAAACAAACTTCCAGATCATTGGATTTACAATTTAAGCTTAGGCTTTCGGTTCATACTTTTATTGCTTTATGAGTAATTTTTGATAGTTTTCTAAAAATGGTACCAGAATGGATCAATCTGTGATTAAAAATATAATCCTGAATCACTTAAAGCATTATTATCCAATAAGTATTGGCATTTTCGGATCTTATGCGAGAGGCGAGAATAATCTAAGCAGCGATATGGACATTCTTATCGGATTTTAAAATCCTCCTTCATTACTAACTCTGATCAGGATAGAAAATGAGCTTAGTGATATCCTTGGGATTAAGTTTGATCTGGTAACAACAGGGGCCATCAAAAATAAAAGAATCAGAAAAAGCATTAAGAAAGACCTTATTAACCAGAGAAGATGATTAATTTTGTACCTGCTCCCGGCAATTTGAATGAAATACATATTATCTGACTGCCTCTCTCCTGACCGAAGCATCCCGGCGGAGTGGGTTTTTCTGCAGATCCGGCTTATTACTCTCCTTTAAGCTTCTTTACCAGCCAGTCATTTAGTGCCTCGGTCTGTTCCGGGAATGTCCAGTGGCCGGTTTCCTGGTACAGATATAATTCTTTTGGTGCTGCTATTACATTAAAAGCCGAATACATTGAAGTAGGAGGGCAGGTTATATCGTTGAATCCCCAGGTATAATATCCGGGTGCCTTTACTCTCCTTGCAAAATTCACAACATCATAATAACCGAGAGTTTCCACTTCCCCTGGTTTTGGCTCTGTATTTCTGAAATAATGAGGCCATCCGCCGGCTCTTTTGTTCAGATATCCTGTATGGTCACACAGAGCTGGATAGAGGGCTGCTGCATATTTAATACGGGTGTCAAGGCCGGCAGTGACTATTGTAAGTGCCCCGCCCTGACTTCCTCCTGTTACTGCTATATCTGTTCCGTTAAACTCAGGAAGGTTGTAAATGAAATCCACGGCCCTGACACATCCGACATATACCCTCTTATAATAATGGGTATTGGGATCATTCATTTTCACTGAATTATACCCGGCCAGAGCTCCACCACCCAGGTCAAAATAGACCTGGGGATCAAGATTAACGGGTATTCCGTGTATTCCTATGTCGAGGACTATAAATCCTTGGCCGGCAGTACGCGGATCACCCGAATATGGACGGATTCCGGCTCCGGGAACTTTCAGTATTGCAGGATATTGACCAGGTTTTTTCGGCATGGCCAGAATGCCATATATTCTTGATCCGAAACGATCATTCTGAAAGCTGATATGATAAACATCCGCATCACTTGTACAGCGGTCTGGCAATAAAGTCATACGTGGATCCAGATCTATCTTTCTTGCTTCTGCTATTGCATTGTTCCAGAAGCTTTCGAAGTCAGAGGGATCTTTAACCGTAGGTACTATCTTCTCAGGTTCAAAGGCAGCGGTTGCCAGTCCTTCATACCTGCGCCCGTCAACTACGGCCCATACCCGTACACGGTAAAATCCCGGGACTTTCATTGTCCCGGAAAGATCAAGCGTACCTTTTTTGAGAACCACACCTTCCTTTTTTATATCCGGTAACATCTCCGGTCCGGCTTCGTAATCAACTGTCACATTTTCCAGTAAATTACCGTATTTGATAACCTGTACCGAGAATTTTGCTGTTTCATTCACCCGGTATGTCCAGTCTTTATGGTCAGGAGCAACAATAACTTTTATCAATGGTGTCCCGTACTGCGAGAACAGATTGAGATAAAATGCTGAGATTAAAATCGATAATACAAAATATTTTTTCATGATTTGAGGATTAATAAACTATCTAAAAATAACCATATTTAGGATTAAATTCAATTGTTTAATTACATTTGTCTCTATCCTACAAATTGTAATATGTCATCAGACAACCACCTTCTTCAAAAACGTGTAAATCTATTCGACGGTATTTCGATAGTTGCCGGAGCCATGATCGGCTCGGGAATATTTATAGTCAGTGCCGATATTGCAAGAAGTGTCGGATCTCCGGGCTGGTTAATGATTGTCTGGCTTATAACAGGAATAATTACAATTATTGGCGCCCTGAGTTATGGAGAACTCGCCTCTATGATGCCTAATGTGGGAGGACAGTATGTTTACCTTAAAGAAGCTTATCACCCGATTATCGGTTTTCTTTTCGGATGGACTACCTTCCTCGTCGTTCAGTGTGGATCAATTGCTGCTGTGGCCGTGGCTTTTGCTAAATTTACCGGAGTGCTTGTACCATGGATATCCGAATCAAATATATTATTACAGGTTGGTCCTCTGAAAATTAATACTACCATGGTTATAGCCATTGCCATGATAACATTTCTTACCTGGCTTAATACAAGAGGTATCGTAACAGGAAAAACAGTTCAGAATATTTTTTCCTCAACAAAGGTAATTGCACTGTTAGGATTTATTATCATCGGGCTGTTTGCCCTTAAGAGCAATAACTCATTTGAGATAAATAAAGAGGTATTCTGGAAAGCAAGACAGGTAGGATCTGATTATTATATTTATTCACTTACGGGTTTTGCCCTTATCACAGCAATAGGTACATCTCTTGTAGGCTCTCTTTTTGCCTCAGATGCATGGTATAACGTTACATATATTTCAGAGGAAGTCATTAATCCCAGAAGGAATGTGCCTCTTAGTCTGTTTTATGGGACATTGATTGTATCTGTAATTTATCTTCTGACAAATTTCATTTATATCAGGGTGCTCCCGTTGTCAGGTTCCCCTTACGGAACAGATGTTCTCAGCAGGGGGATACAGTTCGCCACAGATGACAGGGTTGCTACCTCGGCGATGTTTGCTATACTGGGAGATTATGCTGCGATCATTATGGCAGTTTTTATAATGATTAGTACTTTCGGTTGTAACCATAGTCTTATTCTGGCAGCTCCCCGGGTTTATTATGCCATGGCAAAAGATGGACTTTTTTTCAGAAAAGCGGGGGAGATCAACAGATTCGGCGTACCCGGATTTGCCCTTGTTGTTCAGGGAATATGGGCGGTGTTGCTTTGCCTGTCAGGCACATACAGCGATCTGCTTGATTATGTGATCTTCGCGGTGCTGATCTTCTTTACCATTACCATCCTTGCAATTTTTGTTCTCAGGATAAGACGTCCCGACATACCCCGGCCATACAAGGCTTTCGGATATCCTGTCATACCTGCTGTTTACATCCTGACCACCATTACCATAATGATAATCCTGCTTTTATACAAACCAAAATACACTTTCCCGGGACTTATTATAGTACTTCTCGGAATTCCTGTATATTATCTTTGGAAAAAACATTCAGGAAAAAGAATCATTAAAGATTGATTTACCCCCCATCCCCCAGGGAGGTTAGCTTAATAGTTGCGGATCAAAGTCCCCCTCTCACCCCGGGAGAGCATAGCCGTCAACCAAAGGAATGTTTTAATAACATAAACTACTATAATTAAATGGTTTATAAGTAATTAAGTTTCCCCTCCTTTTAAAGGAGGAGTGGCCAGACCCAGAAATCGTCGGACTTGCAGAAATATAAATGGTCTGGCCGGGGTGGTTTATTAAATTCTTTTTTATTACTTTTCATTCTCTTATGGATAACAGACACCTCTTTAACAGAAAAAGTCTCAAACCTCTCAGATCATATCTGAGAAATAAGTCCACTT